>CAYGZC010000087.1:0-1629 GCA_964354225.1 uncultured Chlorobiaceae bacterium
TGTAAAAGTACGGCTCATCGTCGATTCCCGAATGTACAAAACATATCCCGAGACTGTGGATATGTTCGCCAAACAAAAAAACATCACAACAAGAATCATCGACTTTGGGAAATTATCCGGAGGTATTCAACATGCAAAATATTTCATCGTTGACGGTGAAGAGATATTCCTTGGAAGCCAGAACTTCGACTGGCGGGCACTCAAACATATACATGAGATTGGTGTACGCATCCGAGATAAAAACGCTGTTAAAATCTATCAAGATATTTTCGACCTCGATTGGCAACTTGCAGAAAAAAATGATCCCTCCAAGATAAGTAAATTAATTCAATTTAAAAGTTACCAATTGCCTGAGACGGTGCATGGGGGCAATGGAGAAAGTGTGACAATTGTGCCGACAATGAGTCCCAAAGGAATGATCATAGATTCAACGTTATGGGACGAAAGCCACATCGTTGAGATGATAGATAATGCAAAGAGTGACGTCATGTGTCAGTTCCTTACCTATTCACCTATTGCAAGGGGCAAGGGTTTCTATCCCGTGCTTGATAATGCACTCCGCCGTGCTGCCGTTCGCGGTTTAAAAGTAAAAATGATCGTTGCCGACTGGTCAAAAAGCCATCCAACAGTTGATTTTTTAAAAAGTCTTTCGCTCGTTCCGAACATCCAAATAAAATTCAGCTCGATACCGGAATGGTCTGGTGGCTACATTCCTTTCGCAAGAGTTGAGCATTGTAAATTTCTCATCATCGATAGTTCTGCTTGTTGGATCGGGACAAGCAACTGGGAGAAAAGTTATTTTTATACATCGCGAAACCTTGGGATTGTGATTGTAAGTCCAACCATCACAAAAACGATGAGAGGAATATTTTATAAAAGTTGGGATGGATCGTATACCGAACTAATAAAGCCGGAGGTTGAATACATACCAAGAAAACATGGTGAATAGGGCTCATTTTTGTTGATAATTTTACAAAGGGGGCTATTTCCATATCTCACGACCAGAATCTTTTATTTTGGACTAAATCATCTGGATTAGTCCTTTGATTTTCATTTAAATGTCTCTTATATTCAAGCATCATTAAAATGCGGCTGTGGATAATAATCGAACAGCCGCCACCCGAAGCAAACGGGTAGTTCTTACCATCCATGAAGAAGTTTAAATTAGAATAGTTATGAGAACGAAAAATAAAGATACAATTGGCTTTTTCTTTTTAAGAGTGAGCTTGTTAATTCAATAAAGCACAGTTAAATAATTCTATCTGTGCTTTTTTTTCATTTAAAATAATTTAGTAAGGAGATTTTTTATGAAACAACTATCGTTCAGCATTTTATTATTGATGCTTATTTCCAGCTTTACCACTTCTTTGCAAGCCCAAATCCCCCGCACACTTTCTTATCAAGGTGTGCTCACTGATAGTTTGGGAAATCCAAAATCGGATGGTACTTACACCTTAACCTTCCGGCTTTATGATTCAGAGAACGGCAGTAATGTTCTATGGGCAGAAACAAAATTACTACAAGTTAAGCGTGGACTATTCACGACAATCTTAGGTGATGAAACTCCACTGCCTGACTCACTGAAGTTTGATCGACCATATTGGTTGAGTCTACAAGTTGCGAGTGAGT
>CAYGZC010000088.1:0-1533 GCA_964354225.1 uncultured Chlorobiaceae bacterium
TGAAAAAGAAGCAGTACCAAAAGTACTTGAGCTTCTCGATCAATCGAGTTTCTATAATCCAACACATCAGAAATTCTTTCAGGCAATGGTTTCCTTATTTGAAAAAGGCGATCCCATCGATGCGGTCACGCTTGTTGAAGAACTAAGGCGGCGGGGTCAATTGAATCCCACAGAAGATCCTGTTTACATCACAGAGCTTACGATGAACACTGCCACGTCTGCCAACGTGGAGTATCATGCACGCATAGTTTTAGAAAAAGCATTGATGCGGAATTTAATTGTTGCATCTTCGGAGGTTGCTAACCGTGCATTTAGCGAAACGGAGGATGCGCTCGATTTACTTGATGAGGCAGAATCGAAAATCTTCCAAATATCTGAGCAGCGATTAAAAAAATCGGCAACATTAATAAAAAAATTAGTACACGACACGCTCGAGGTTCTGCAGGAAATTCACGGCAAGCATGGGGGTGTAACAGGTGTGCCAACCGGATTTCCTCCCTTGGACGATCTTACCGGTGGTTTTCAAAATTCCGATTTGGTTATAATTGCCGGAAGGCCAAGTCACGGAAAAACGGCGTTCGCACTTTCGTTGGCTCGAAATGCTGCAACACACGCAAAAAAACCAACTCCCACTGCGATCTTTAGTCTCGAAATGTCTGAGCAGCAATTAGTCATCAGACTTCTCGCTATGGAAGCTAAAGTAAGTGCTCAAGATTTAAGGACCGGCAGATTGCACGAAGATGGATGGCGTAGAATTCCACGCGCTGCTGACCGGTTAAGTTCTTCAAAAATCTTTATTGATGATTCAGCTTCGATTAGTATTCTTGAATTGCGCGCAAAGGCGCGCCGATTGAAAGCCGAACATGAAATCGGACTGATTGTGGTTGATTATCTTCAACTCATGCAGCCACCAAGGAATGCTGAAAGGCGCGAACAAGAAATATCGATGATTTCCAGATCATTGAAGTCTCTTGCAAAGGAATTAAATATACCCGTTGTTGCATTATCACAATTGAACCGCTCCGTTGAATCAAGGTCTGATAAACGTCCCGCCCTTGCCGATCTCAGAGAATCGGGCGCGATTGAGCAGGACGCTGACGTGGTAATGTTCGTCAATCGACCTGAATTATATGACATCAAAACAGGGAAGGATGATAAAGGTCGAGAATTTGATACAGACGGTAAAGCTGAAATCATTATAGGCAAACAAAGAAACGGTCCTTCCGGTTCGATATGGTTAGCGTTCAATAAAAATCATATCGCTTTCGAGCGTCTCGCTGAAGAATCGTTGGCTCCCATCCCGATATCATTACCAGAAGAAACACCATTTTAACCGAGCATCAAACTTTTTTTCTTTCAAACATTAACAAACAAAAACTTGTGTTTGTTTTCCATCAGTTATTTTGTTAATATTGAATAAAGAATTGCCCCTTATGTATGGGGCAAATTGTTTTTATGGCTGAAATTAAAAATATCTGTATTTTGGGTTCAACAGGTTCTATCGGAAAGAACAGTCTCGAAGTTATTTCCAAT
>CAYGZC010000089.1:0-20223 GCA_964354225.1 uncultured Chlorobiaceae bacterium
CTTATTCTGCGTTTATCCTCGATCTCGTTCGTGATACCTTCGTCAGCAAATCGGAAGTGACGAGTCGGCTCCTCGAATGGAGAGTTAAGAATAGGATTTTCTATAATGACTTGTTGCATCGATTAAAAACAGAATATATGCCAATTAATTATTCCACATTTTTATTTGCATTGAAATATAGCAATTTCTCTTAAAGAATCAATTCCAATAATTACAATTGATATTGATACACTATTTTAACTAAATTTATATCAAGGTATATATGCGTATCGCAATTATCGGTTCAGGTGGTGTTGGTGGATATCTTGGCGCCAAGCTTTGGAAAACCGGCAACGATGTTGTTTTTGTTGCACGAGGTAATCATCTTACTACAATGCAACAGAATGGCTTACGGCTTGAAAGTCCCGAAGGCAGCTTCACCGCTAAAGCAACATTCACCGACAACCTCGATAGCTTTATGCCGTTCGATCTAATCATCATCGGTGTTAAATCGTTCGATACCGAATCTGCCGTTAAGCTGGCTCGACCTGTACTGAAGAACGATACTATCGTTCTCAGTATTCAAAATGGAGTTGAGAACGAGAACATAATTGCTCGCTCACTCGGTAATCAGTATGTGATTGGGGGCGTTGCTTATATCTTCAGCACGATTGGAAAACCCGGAGTTATACGGCATGAAGGTGGAACAGGGAAATTCAAGTTTGGTGAAATGGATGGAACGGTGAGCGATCGCTGCAAGAAGCTCATGCAAGTTTTTCTAGATGCCGGAATTATAGGAGAAGCTGTTGAAAACATTTCACGATCATTATGGGAAAAATGGATTTTCATCTGCGGACTTAGCGGGATGACAGCTTATGCAAGGAAACCAATCGGAGAAATACTTGCCGATGCTTCTTTAAACTCGATGCTTCAAGAAGTCGTGAGCGAAGCGGTGAGCATCAGCCGCACGAAAGGAATCGATAAATTTACAAACATCGAAGAGAAGATGCTTGCCCATTATCAGCGTCTTCCGCATCAGAGTACATCATCTATGTATTACGATCTGATAAACGGGAAACGAGTCGAAGTGGAAGCTCTCAACGGTGCGGTTGTACGATTCGGAAACCAATATAGAATCCCCACACCCATCAATAAAAGAATTTACGATGCACTGAATCAATACGCTTAATGAATCGAAATAATTCTATCCTTCCGATTCCTTCGTAGCTTTTCGTTCCTCCCTTGTCTTTTGGTATTGACGGATTGCACGTCGGTGGTCATTGAAGTTGGTTGAGAATCTATGTCCGCCCTCTCCGGTTGCGACGAAGTAAAGATATTTATGCCTCGAAGGATATAGCGCAGCGAGTATTGATGTTTTGCCCGGATTATTTATCGGACCCGGCGGTAAGCCATAGTTTTTATAAGTATTATACGGAGAATCGTATTCTAAATCGCTGTAACGTAAACGGTGTGGTGTTCCGCCTAAAGCAAACTGCACAGTCGGATCAGCTTGCAAACGCATGCGCCTCTGTAAACGATTATAATAAACTCCAGCAACAATAGCACGCTCCGAATCAATCGCTGTTTCCAACTCGATGATCGAAGCTATTGTAAGAAGCTCATTCATCGTCATCTTCCTTCGGTTCATTTGATGAATCATAGAACTATCGAATTCTTTCCAAAATTCTTTGACCAACTCTTTTATAATGTCACTTTCATCTGTCTGCCAGTAAAATTTATATGTCTTCGGTATCAGATAACCCATAAGACTGCTGCTTTCAACACCAAGATTACGCGTAAAATTTTCATAGTTTACTAAATCCATAAATCGTGCTGAATCTATTCCAAGCTCTCGTGCAAATATCTTTGCCTGCGTAGTCGTTCTTAAACCTTCCGGGATTACAACAGTAATCAGCTCAACTGTTTTACCGTATCTGATGTTCTCGATTATATCTCTATTGGAAGCACCGCTTTTAAAACGATACTTACCGATCTGTAATTTTGTTGTTGAGCCGAGAAGGCGTCCGGCTATATCAAATAGCAAACGATTTCTGATTACACCTGCACGTTGAAGTGAATCGGTAACTTGCTGGAAGTTTTCTCCCTTGGATACGATGACGATTCGATCACCATCGAATATATTTGGCGCCCAGAGGATCACATAAAGAAATAAAAGTATTCCTCCAATAAAAATTGAAAGCCATATATATATACGACGTTTCATATCAATCCACCAAATCTATACACGAATTGGCTCATCATTTTTTCTGAATAATGTAAATGCAAACAAACCGATAAAAATTACAACCGAAACCATAGATGCCCAGAATCCAACCACTACAGTGTACGGCTTGAATTCAAACTTCACAACATGCTTTCCCTGGGAAACTATAACTGCCCTTTGAGTTATGTTTGCCTGATAAATTTTCGTTTCACTTCCATCCACTTCCGCAACCCATCCCGGATAATATGAATCCGAGAAAACAAGAATGGCATCTTGCCGGCACTCGACTTTGAACTCGGCTTGATTCGTGGTATAACCGATCATATCGACTTTACCTCGGATGCTGTCGGATGGTCGATAGTTTGGCAACGATTCATACAATATCACCGTTTGTCTTGGGTTGAATGCAGGAGAAAACAAATTCCGTATCGCTTCTTTATGATCAGATACTTTTAATGCTCTTCCAACTAAAAATGCCCTTGGGAAGTAATCATCATTTCGATAAAAGTAAGCTTTGCCAAATTTACCAAGACTTTTAAGATTTTGATTTGGAGCGATCTGCCACAGCGATGACAAGTACTTCACATTGTGCATGTTCATTAATTTCCAGAAGACAGGTGTAGGCATGAATGTGTCACCCCGGATAGCTGCGGTTTGCATGATGATTCCCGCTCGATTCTGGTCGCCCCAAATATCGACAATATAATTGGGCGTCAGGTTGGCGTAACCGTTCGGTGTTGATATTCCGTAAAGCACGTTACTGCTTGGCTGAATAAATTCTCGCTGGTCGATAAACGGCTGAAGATCACCTTCCCACCCTCGCGCTTGTTGAAATGTTATTGTATGTGACTGATTTCCACCGACTGAAAAAAATCGGTACACAGTTGTATCCGATTTGATATACTCAACTGATTTGGGTGGATTCATCCACTTGTCTGCTTCTACAATTGGGTTTTGTCGCAATTGAAAATAGAAAAGATCAATCATCACCAAAGCTAAAGCAATTAACTCTACCGGATGTGAGATTGATAAATCATTCTTCCGTAACTGTGAGAGGCCTTTACCCAACCGAGTTATAAATTGTGTCAGACCCAACGAGGCAAGCACAATCAAGGAAAAATCGGTTATCAATAAGAAACGAGTTGGGAACCGGAAATATTTCATCCCGGGGAAATAGTTAAATATAAATTCATACACAGGTGTGTTTGGACCCAAAACAAGTATATACGAAACAACCGCAGCAATGGAAAAGTATTTCACGTACCACTGTTTCCACTGGCGTAATCCCTCATAAACTGCAAGAAGAAGTATAACAATACCAACATACCCATAATCTTCCCAAAAAATGCTCTTACCGGTGTAAGTATAATTACCAATATCACCGTTAATGTATGGATAGAAGAACATCAAAAAGTTCTTAGGATAGTAAGCATAATTCGAAGCGTACTGAAAAGAAATTCCTCCAGACCGCTGCGATAGTGAAACAAGCTCATATGTTGGAACAAGTTGTATCGCTCCCAGCAGAGATCCCAGCAGTAACATTCCGGCAAAATACCAGCTAAATTTATTTGTTATCAACTTTCTCAATACACTGCCGAGATTTAATTTTGCTTTTTGCTTAGAAAGTCCTTTTTGATGATTTAGATACCTGAAAACAAAATAAAATAGATAAACAAGTCCTGAGTAGTATGCAACCTGAGTGTGTCCTGATAAATGTTGGATACCAAAAACTACACCGACCCAAAGCAGATTTCGATAATCATTTTTTTTGATGGCACGTTCAAGAAAAAATAAACCCAAAGGCAGCCAACAAGCCGCATTGACATTACTCAAATGTTTCAAATGCGAAAGAAGATAGCCGCTGAAGCTGAATGCGACGGCACTCATGATGCTGCCAATAAAACTACTGCCGATTTCTCGCGTGTACAAATATATACCGATACCCGCTGTTACGATTGTAAGCAGAATGACAATATTGAGTGCCCAGTAAGGCGATAACAAACCGAATAATATTATATTTAGCGGATAACATATTCCCGCTTCGGCACGAGCAAGCAACGGAAATCCTCCGTAAATTTCTCGAATCCACAGCGGCAAGTGATGAGATTTCAACGCATCACTAAGTGAGAAGCGATATGGAAATCCCTCATTCATTATATCGCTGGCAAATATATCATCCGTGATGATAAGACCTTTCATCAACGCCAATTTCCAAAAAGCAATCAGAACAATTCCAATAAGAAATGAGATTGCTAAAATCGTTTCATTTTTTTTTGAGATTGAAATCTTCATGAAGCTCTGATCATATTGTAAGTGAAACTCATGGATGGGAACTCAAGCTTAGATTTGCAACAGCACTGAGCGTTGAATCTGATTTATGACCTGCTTTCAATTTCATCCAGCCAAGCTGAGCGATCATCGCACCGTTATCGGTGCAATAGTTTAAGTCGGGAATGAAAAGTCGAAAGCTAAATTTATCCGCCGCCTCTTGCAACCTACGCCGAAGTTCGGAATTTGCAGATACACCACCCGCGATAGCCACATCTTTGATCTTGAGCGCTTGAACTGCTCGCACTGTTTTTCCTACCAACACATCAACTATGGCTGCCTGAAAACTTGCACATATATCTGCTAACAATTGATTTGAGATTAGTCCCGATTTTGTCGGGATGAGATTTGAGTAATCCGTGGCATGATCTCTAAGCCAGTAGAGAACTGAAGTTTTAATCCCACTGAAGCTGAAATTATAACTATCCGCGTTAAGATATGTGCGGGGGAATTTTATAAAATTAGGATTTCCTTCTTTCGCCAGCTTGTCGATGATGGGACCACCCGGAAATCCGAGCCCTAACATTTTCGCAACTTTATCATATGCTTCACCCGCCGCATCATCGAGTGTTTCACCAAGAAGTTGATGATGCAAAGGTTCGGTAACATGAACCAATTGCGTGTGTCCCCCAGAAACGATGAGGCAGAGGAATGGATAATCAGGTTTCGGTTCATCAATAAAGTTGGAATACATATGTGCCTCCATATGATTTATGCCAACGAAAGGAATCTTAAGTCCATAGGCAAGCGCTTTGGCGAAGCTCAGCCCAACAAGCAACGCACCCATCAGTCCGGGACCGTAAGTAACTGCAATTCCATTAAGCTGGTGCTTTTCGATCCCTGCTGTTCGCAGCGCTTCATCAACTATGGGGACAATAAACTGCTGGTGGGCACGAGATGCAAGCTCCGGCACAATACCACCATATTGCTGATGAACTAATTGTGATGAAATAATATTCGATCTGATTTTTCCATCAATTAGTACAGCGGCAGATGTTTCATCGCACGATGTTTCAATTCCAAGAATATACATGAGTACAAATAAGCAAAAAGTTTATATAATTTTCAAGAAAGGTAAAAAGTAAGAATATTTCCAATAAACCAACAGGAGTGTAAACCGTTCACAAGATAAAGCTCCGATTTCTATTTGTTTAGTTGAAATGCGGTATAACGGATGACTGCTAAGCTACCGCACTGATAACTTTCAAATTGTACTAAACGAAACAAGTTCATTCACAAAACGAAATTAATAAGTACTAAAGGTCATAGGTACAATTAACTTAATAATAAAAACCGAAACCCACCATACGCCATGCTATTTGCAGTATGCTCATTCCGTCAACTTGATGCGCTGGTTATGTTGCAATTGCTTATCTGAGCAAAACAAGTTTCTTTGTTTCAACAAATGCACCAGCTTGTAATCTATAAAAATAAACACCGCTTGACATACCTGCTGCATTCCATTGTCGGGTGTGATTTCCTGCAGACAATTTTTCTGATACTAGTGTTGCCACTTCACGACCAAGTAATTCGTATATCTTCAAACTAACGAATCCCATCTGCTCCCCCTTTTCTGAAAAAGAGGATGGAGGAATTTGAAATTCTATTGTAGTCGTCGGATTGAATGGATTCGGATAGTTCTGGTGAAGTGCGAACGACTTGATAACCGTATTTGCCGGAAAATCATTTGGTTTGACAGCTAACGCTCCTTGACCAAAATAGTAGCACCCAATATCGGTGATTGTCGAATCAGGGTCCATTGGTGAAGCGGGATCACCGGCATCGATGCAGGGAGAACTCGCTTGCAAATGCAAATCGCAGTTAGCAGTGTCTACGAACATCGGGTCTTTGAAAATGTTGAAATACACATCGCAGGAATCGCCATTGTAATTCACCGTGTCCAGCACGCCGAAACCGGCTGGCACGTCAGTACATTCGTCCAGAATATCATTATGCCCCATGTTTATGTAAGAACTATGGTAAAATCTTATCCCCCTGCCGTTATGTGCAACAACGTTGTTAATGAAGTTGAATGCATCAGTACGGAGGTCAATCGCCGGAACCGCAAACTGAGAACAGTTGTTCGCATAAAATGTACAATTGACAATATTCACCTGGTTCTGCGCATAAATCCCTGCCCCACCATATCCGACCACAGATAACCAATTATTATTGAAGAGGCAGTGTGAAATGGTTGTACTCCTCGCTGCCTGATCAATATAGATTCCACCTCCTGCTCCCTGATGAGCATTAGCGTGATTACCGGAAATGATGCAATTCGTTATGGTAACTAACTCGTCAGATTTGTTGTAAAGACCTGCTCCACGATCATATTCGAAAATATTCCCATTTGACTCACCGCCATCGCTCAAACCAATAAAGTTGTCGGTAATTGAGCTGCCGGATATGGTATGATAGACAGAATTGAAATTAAGAAATATCCCGCCACCTTGAACCGCGTGATATTCATCTACGATCGGAATCACTGCGCGGTTGGCATGGACTGTGCACCTATCCATTATCAAAGTTCCAAGGTCGACATAGATCCCGCCTCCTTTACCGCCGGTATCAGCTTCCGCCGTGTTATAAGCAATGAAGGAATGAGAGATATCCAGTGTTGCACCAAGACCTCTTACGTAGATGCCGCCGCCTGTTATGGAACGGCAGTGCGCAACGGTGCAATGGCTGACTTGCAAGTTGAGTGCTGTGGCTTGCATATGGATGCCGCTCTCATACGCATATTCGATACCACAGTAGCTCAGATACAGCGTGGACACGGTGCGCGCAAAGTACAAACCGCGCCAGCCTACAGTCGTATCTGAGGGCATGAACGAAATCGAATCCGATTCTGTGCCGATTGCTTCAAGAATTCCACTTATATACAAGCGGTAATATCCTTGAAAAATGACGTCCACGCCTGGTCCGATATTAAGGGTAGCACCGGATTGCACAGTGATATCGCCTTGAATCAGATATGGCGATCCCGACGCTGTCCAGGTGCCGGATACGTTTCCGGCGGGGATAATGGTATCAGCTGTAAGATTGGTAAGCGTCACTATTATCATAGACGAGAAAATCAATATTATTCTTTTCATGGCATTTCCTCTTTAATATTTTTGGAGATTAATTCGTTGAGACAATTGCAACATAACGGATAGGGCATAAGCTGCCGCAACGAAAACTTCTAAATTGTACTACCCGAAACAAGTTCATACTGAAAACATAATTAATTAATACTTAAGTTATGAGGTACAAAGAATAAAATAATAAAAACTGAAACCCATCACAAGCCATGCGCCAAATACTACGGCTGGCACGGTCAGCTTGATGCGCTGGTTAGGTGCAATTGCCTCATCGCAATAAAATTAGTTTTTTGGTTTCTATAAATGAACCAGCTTGCAAACGATAAAAATACACACCACTTGCCAGACCTCCTGCATTCCATTGGTGTGAGTACGTTCCTGCAGGCAATTCTTTGTATAAAAGAATCGACACTTCTCTCCCCAATGCATCAAATACTTTCAGCGACACAGATGATTTATGGAGAAGGTTAAACGAAATATTCGTGGTCGGGTTAAATGGATTTGGATAGTTCTGATGCAATCCGAACTCCAGCGGTATAGGATTCTTATTCTCAAGTTCAACAGCCACAGGTGGCTGGTAAAAATAGTAGCGCCCTATGTCTGTGATCGTCGAGTCCGGGTCCCGAGAGAAGGTTGAATCACCGGCATCGATGCAGGGCGAACTCGCCTGCAGGTGTAAATCGCCGTTCGCTGTATCTACGAACATCGGATTCAGGAAAATGTTGAAGAATATATCGCAGGAATCGCCGTTGGCGTTTACACCGGTGATTTCCCCGATAAGGTTTGGAATCAAGGGGCCGATAAAATCACGGCCTTCGTCATTTCCGGAAAAATCGCAGTATTGCGCGGAATGTGTACCTGATTCGAAGTTTATCCCTGCGCTGGGATTACCTTGCGAAGTACTGTGATTGCCGCTGACGATTGTATTGATAATGGTTGCATTGGCGTCCAGCCTCAGAGCACCCGCAGTGGGACCTCCCCAATCCGAGTTCTGCGAGAAAGTGCAGGATTTAACGATGGTGGTTCCCCCCCGACAAAATACTGTACCTCCATTTGCTCCGTAATTTTGTTCAAAAGTACATTGCGATATGGTCAAATGACCGCTGTTGACATCTATCCCACTACCTCCGTCCAAAGCTGAAACTGCCCCAAAAGGCACATTGATATTATTGGAAAAGGTGCAGTTAGCAACCGTATCATACCCTGCAGTACCATCAAAAGATATACCGCCTCCTCCGTGGTTGAAAGCAATATTGGATGTAATCAAACAATCAGAAATGCTGATCCCGCCAGAGGTGGAATTGGTAAAAAACATCCCCCCTCCTCGGTCTTCAGCCCGATTCTTGTCGAAAGTACATCCGGTGATTCTGACAACACTTCCCGCTGCAATATAGCCATAACAATAGATTCCTCCGCCAATGCTATCGCTTTTGTTTTCCTCGAACAGACATCGTGTCAGCACCAATTGCGGACCCCTGAAGCCGAATCCTCCACCTACATTTTCTGCCTCGTTGTTACTGAAGGTACAGTCGGAGATGGTGAATGGTCCGCCCCCCGAACCGATATATACAAATATGCCCCCGCCAGAGAATGACCGGTTGTCTGAAATTCGGCAATGAGTAATAACCGCGTCGGCAGAACCGCAGTAAATACCGCCGCCACGCTCAGAGAAAGCTGACCCTGTTGTAAAGCCATGCTCAATAATACAATAGTCTAGCCTGGCTGGATCGGCATCCCCGTTGATCCGGATGCCTTGCCACCCCGACACGGCGTCGACTGCTGTGAAAACAATTGAGTCTTGGGCTGTCCCCAGTGCTTCCAGCGCGCCCTCGACTGCCAGTTTGTAATGACCCTGGAAATTCACCTCCACTCCTGGCTCAATCGTGAGTGTTGAATCGGCATGAATAGTTATATCTCCTTGTATCAAGTAGGGAGAACCAGTCGCGGTCCAGGTACCGGAAACATAGCCGCCGGGGATAGTGTCTGCAAAAAGATTGATGTTGCTTAACATCATCAGCATAGTGAGAAAAAGGATTGTTCTATTCATGGCATTTCCTCTTTAATATTTTTGGAGATTAATTCGTTGAGACAATTGCAACATAACCGCTGCAAATCAGCCGCGCGGCTTTTTGCGTCGGCTGTATTTGCCTTGTTAGCTGCCGTTTCATTCTATTTCTCAAGTAGTGATTACTGTTTATATCTTTTGTTAGTTTGGGGTCATATCCTTTTTTTCTGGAAGGTAATCAGAATTATCCCAGCTATAAGGGAGATTATGCAAAGAGAGACATGGGTTATCGCAGAAATAATGCCATCTCTGAGAAAAACCTGACTGACTAATTGTGTGAATATCATAAGTGCGAAAATTCCGCCGATGATAACCAAGACGTTGCCGAAAACCATCTTACGCCGATCCCATCCCCACATGAAGGTTCCTCCTAAGATAAGAAAGAAGCTTATTGAATAAGGAATAACAAGAGAAATAGGTTCAATAGATAAAACGTGAATTAAAGCATTAGGTTTTGAAAATAGAAAGTCCAGACTCACGAAGATAGTAATCGTGAGAGATAAAACACCGAGGCATAAAATAAACACTGCTGCAATCTTTGCTAATTTCTTCAATGTTTAATTCCCTTTCTAATCGTAATGGCAGCTAACTATTAATTATACTGCACATGTATTTATCTTTTGGAATGTAGATATACGTGCAAATGCATATCTATAATCCATTTCTTTAAAAATCAAATTGAAATTACAATATCCGGGAAAGAGGTTGTGCATATCTATCATCCTGCCTGCTTCAGTCTAACGGACTCTTAACCCCAAGGTCCCTGTTGAGAACATGCGTGTAAACCATTTTTGTCTTAAAAGATTTATTTATGAGGGTTCCCATTTTTTCTATAATATATTATGAAAAAAATACAAAGACAAATCCGCGAATTGCCTCACCATCAATCCATCAAAACAGCGTCAAATTTGGAAAGTATGATGGTTTTTTCTATCTTGAACACAATATTTAATTCTTCCCGATATAAATTGAGTAGATAATGTCAGAAAAGCGATTTGATTTATCGAAATTAAAAATCCGGCACGACCAAACCTCGGGTGCCGTGCCTCCTTCACGTCCCCATTTTGCATATTTAATGTATATAGGTGGCGCAATCTTTCTTGTATTAGGAATTTATTTTTTCATCATGAATATGATAAGCTCGGATGAGATTATTGAAGTAACGAGCGTGTCTCTCATCTCACCTGCCCAAGCCAGTGCATCATTAACTGCAAGCGGCTATGTAGTTGCACAGCGTAAGGCGTCTGTCGCGTCTAAAGCTACAGGTCGGTTGGTATATCTCGGGTACAAAGAGGGTGATCGTGTAAAGAAAGGTGAAATAATCGCACGCATAGAGAGCGCCGATGTAGAAGCGGCACTTGCACAAGCTAAGGCAGATTATGAGATGGCGAAAGCGGAAAGTAACGATGCCGAACAATCACTCAGCCGTGCGAATAAACTTCTCGAACGTCAGTTAATATCTCAGGCAGAGATGGATGCGGCAAAAGCCCGCTACGATCGGGTGTTTGCATCCATTGCATCACGTGCAGCCGCAGTTAAAGGGGCTGAAGTGCAATTAGAGAACACTCTGATTCGCGCGCCCTTCGACGGAACTATCTTAACAAAGAATGCCGACATTGGTGAAGTTGTTGCCCCGTTCGCGGCAGGCGCAAGCTCTCGTGTTGCGGTTGTTACAATCGCCGATATGTCTTCACTTGAAGTTGAGGCAGATGTTTCCGAATCGAACATCGAGCAAATTGCTAGCGACCAACCTTGCGAGATCATCTTGGATGCATATCCCGATAAGCATTATCGCGGGATTGTGGATAAAATCGTTCCAACTGCTGATAGAGCAAAAGCAACGGTAATGACGAAAATCCGTTTTCTTCAGAAGGATAGTCGCGTGCTTCCCGAGATGAGTGCTAAAGTTCATTTCATCTCCAAAATATCTTCGGATAGTATAGACATCCAGCCGATACTTGTCGTAGACTCATCAGCTATTACAAAACGAAAGAACGATTTGGTCGTCTTCCTGTTGAAGGACAAGATTGTTGAAGAGATCCCCATAATCCTTGGCAGAACCCTCGGTAGATCGGTAGAAATTAAATCCGGACTTTCTGCAGGTGATCGGATTGTGTTGAAACCATCAAAAAATATACAATCGGGCACGAGTGTGAAACTTAAACAGTAGAAAATACGTTAATAGAGTAACTAAAATAAAAATTCAAAAATCTGAAATTTAAAACCGGAAATTTGAAAATGGCTATAGTATCGGTTCAAAATATATCAAAATCGTACTGGAGGGATTCACTTGAAATTCCCGTCCTCCGCAATATTTCATTCGATGTTCCTGAAGGAGAATTCCTCGGATTGATGGGACCATCCGGATCGGGGAAAACCACACTATTAAATCTGATTGCAGGTATTGATCAACCAACGAAAGGATCCATCAGTGTCTCAAACACCGAGGTTACTAGATTGAATGAATCTCAGCTTGCAAAATGGAGAGCGCAAAATATCGGATTTGTATTTCAATTCTACAATCTACTCCCCGTTCTTACTGCATTTGAAAATGTTGAGCTGCCCCTTCTACTATCAAAGTTATCGAAGAAGGACCGAAAAGATCATGTTGAGTTCGCACTGAAAGTCGTTAGACTGGAAGATCGGATGTATCATTATCCCAAGCAACTATCAGGTGGTCAGGAACAGCGAGTTGCAATCGCACGGGCAATCGTGACCGATCCAACCTTACTCATCGCAGATGAACCAACAGGTGATCTTGATAAAACTTCTGCACTTGAGATATTAAATCTACTTGAGCAATTGAATGACGAATTCAAAAAAACAATCATAATGGTTACTCACGATCCACGCGCGGCAGATAAGGCACACACAATCAAACATTTGGATAAAGGCGAGCTGACTTAAGCAGAATTGATATGCGGATACTTAAGCTCATCACAAAAAATATGCTTCGGCATAAGCTCCGAACGATGCTCACCATCCTCGGAATTACTATTGCAGTTACAGCATTCGGTTTACTCCGAACCGTTGTAACAGCGTGGTATGTTGGTGTAGAAGCATCGTCGGCAAACCGCCTCATCACGCGACAATCGGTTTCATTTATATTCCCGCTTCCGCTCGCTTATCGTGAGCGGATTGCCAGGTTGGATGGTGTAGAGCGGGTAACATTTGCTAATTGGTTCGGTGGAGTATACATCGACAAGAAACAATTCTTTGCCCGGATGGCTGTTGATGCGGAGACATTTTTTAATGTCTATCCTGAAATGCTTGTACCAAAGGACCAACTTGATGCATTCAAACAAGACCGAAGTGGATGTATTATCGGCGAGCAGCTCGTAGAACGCTATAACCTCAAGATCGGTGATGTTGTACCGATTGAAGGCGATATTTATCCCGGTCGATGGGAATTTACGGTAAGAGGAATTTACAAACCTCGTGATAAAAGTACCGACCCATCGAACATGCTTTTCCAATGGAAATACCTTGAGGAACGCATGCGTCAGGATTGGCCCCAGCGCGCCGGTGTGGTTGGTTGGTATATTATCCAGATAAAAGATCCCAATAATGCTGCAACCATCTCAGCACAGATTGATGAACAATTTAAAAATTCTCCCGCTGAAACAAAAACTGAAACCGAACGAGCATTCACACTCGGTTTTCTCTCAATGTTTAGCTCGGTAATAACATCAATGAATATTATTTCATTCGTCATTATTGGAATCATACTTCTTGTCCTTGGAAATACGATGATCATGGCAGCAAGGGAACGAATACGTGAGTACGCTGTATTGAAAACACTTGGATTTTCAACATTTCATATCGTTGGACTAATCGGTGGTGAATCTCTTGCTATTGCGGTGGTGGGTGGAGTAATTGGAATTGCGCTGACATTTCCTATGACGGATAGTTTTGCCGCTGCTGTACCGAAGGGCTGGTTCCCGGTATTTAATGTTGAGCCAATTACATTAGTACTTGCATGCAGTGCGGCGGTATTGGTTGGAATTTTTGCAGCGATTTTCCCTATTCAACGTACACTCAGTACAAAAATTGTGGACGGTCTTCGTCAGATTGGTTGATACAGTTAAAAATGAAAATCCCACTTAAATATACTATACGCAATATGTGGACGCGGCGGCTTACGACCGCTCTGACGATCACCGGTATTGCTCTCGTCGTATTTGTCTTCGCAGCAGTGCTCATGATGGCGTACGGCATTCAAAAAACTCTCATTGAAACCGGATCAGACGACAACGTCGTCATTCTCCGTAAAGCGGCAACTTCAGAGATTACGAGTATAATTCAATTGGATCAAGCCAATGTTGTTAAAACTTTACCGCACGTGGCTAAGATGGCTGATGGGAAACCTTTACTTTCCAATGAGATAATCGTCATTATAAATCTACCTTATAGCACAAAAGTGGGTGGATTCGGAAATATTTCAGTTCGGGGAATAACTTCAGAAGGTATGCAGCTTCGCCCCCAATTAAAAATAACTCAGGGTAGAATGTTCCAGTGGGGAACGCGAGAAATTGTTGTTGGTGCCAATATCCGCCAACGTTTCAAGGGAACCGATGTCGGAGAGAAAATCAAATTCGGTGGTGATCAATGGACAATTGTTGGATGGTTCGATGCCGGTGGCAGCGGCTTCGATTCCGAAGTTTGGGGCGATGAAATCCAGTTGGGACAGGCATTCGGCTACACCGGGGCTTTTTCTTCAATCCTTCTGCGACTGGAACGACAAAATTCATTCAGCGACTTCAAATCGGAGTTTGACAAAGACCTCCGTTTACAAACTCTCGATGTCAAAAAAGAAAAAGTTTTCTACGCGGAACAATCGGAGGATATGGCAATGTTCATCCGAATTCTCGGTATTGCGGTAACTATAATTTTCAGTCTCGGTGCTATGATTGGAGCTATGATTACGATGTATGCGGCTGTCTCTAGCCGAACAGTTGAGATTGGAACATTGCGTGCTCTTGGATTTCGCCGACGTAATATTCTTGGTGCATTCCTCATCGAGTCGCTCATGCTCTCATTCATCGGCGGCTTCACGGGACTTTTACTCGCATCGTTCCTGCAGTTCTTTAAAATCTCGATGATCAACTTCGGATCGTTTGCAGAGCTTGCATTTAATTTTTCGTTATCACCATCAATAATAATTAATTCACTTATATTTTCAATACTCATGGGAATTATTGGCGGATTTTTACCATCAGTCCGCGCCTCACGCTTGAATATTGTTAATGCACTTCGCTCATCATGAAAAATCAATAATAACGGTAAATAAAAATGAAATTAACTCATATCTTTTTTCTAACAATATTTACCCTGCTAATTGTCTATACAAACTCATTCAGCCAGCGGCAAGGATTCGGTCTCGGTATACTAATCGGTGAGCCAACAGGTATCAGTATGAAGGGCTGGTTAACATCTAAAACCGCAATTGATGCTGGTCTTGCATGGTCGTTCATAGATGAAACTTCCCTCCATCTTCATGCAGATTACATTTGGCACTCTTTTGACATTATTAAGGAAAAGGAAGAATTGCCGGTCTATTACGGCATAGGTGGCAGGATTAAAATTGACGACCACGATACACGTATTGGTTTGAGAATGGTAGGCGGGATTGAGTATATATTTAAAGATGCGCCATTGGATATATTCTTGGAATTAGCGCCAATCCTTGATCTGGTACCAGCGACAAAATTAAGTGCGAATGCCGGCTTGGGTGCAAGATTTTTCTTCCGATGAAGAATTTGATCATAGACTGATTGATGCATTAAATTATTCAATAACTCAATGGTTCAATCTGACAATGAACAAATTGATTAATTGCTTACAATTCAACTTTTTAGTATATTTGTTATACTGAATTCGAAAATTCTTTTTATTTTGAGGTTATTATGGCAAAAGTTTGTAAAATTTGTGGTAAAAGACCAGTGACTGGGAATAATATCAGCCACGCACACAATAGAACACGAAGGCGTTGGCTTCCGAATTTACAATCGGTTCGTGCACAAGTAAACGGACGCACACAGCGAATGCGGGTGTGCACATCCTGTCTGCGGCAAGGGAAAGTTTTAAAAGCTGCCTAATAAATTTTAAAAAAAATAATTAAGCCCATCTGGAATTTTTTCTGGATGGGTTTTTTGTTTCTGAAAAATTTGTAAATCTCCCAGAATTTGGTAAATTACGAAAAACTTTGAGAGACGATGTCCATACCTAATTCATTGACAATCTTCCGTATCATTCTGACACCGGTGTTTGTCATTCTTTTATTTGCCGAGTCTTCATTTTTAAAACAGATCTCGCTTGTTGTCTACATCGTTGCAGCGCTAACAGATTGGTATGATGGATGGGTTGCCCGCCGTTATGGATATGTATCGCGCTGGGGGCAATTCCTTGATCCGTTAGCAGATAAAATCCTCGCGCTTGCAGCGTTATTTTCATTCGTCTACCTCAACCTGATAGATGGATGGATGGTTTGGATTATTGTTATCCGGGATGTTTTCATTACTACCTTGAGAAGCTACGCCGAATGGAACAATAAGCCAATAGTGACTTCCAAAACAGCACAGGCAAAAACATTTGGTGAATTTATTGTCATCTACTACATCCTGATACTTTATATCGGCAGCAACGTACCAATCGTCCGGGAAGATTTCAAAAACCTCATCGAATCTCTCATGCATCCACAGGTGCTTTTTGGAATGATGCTACTCGTAGCTATCTCCACGATAGGAACCGGTATCATGTACTTGTTCGATAATAGAAAATTAATACACGAGCTTTATGTCAGATACTTTGGAACCACAGAATCCGAGTAAGAAAGAAACGGTTTCGTTTTTCACGAAACTCGTCGCAACCGGTTTTTACTCCGGATATTCCCCAGTCATTCCCGGAACGGCAGGCAGTCTTGTGGGTGTCGCTCTATATTTGATCCCTGGTTTCGAGAATCCATTGTCGATGCTCATCATAACCATCGCTGCCTTTTTCATTGGAGTGTTCGTATCTAAACAGATGGAAAAACAATTGGGCGACGATCCCGCCCCTGTCGTGATAGATGAAATAGTTGGGATGTGGATTTCACTAATATTTCTTCCAAAAACATTATCGGTCATTCTAATAACTTTTTTCTTCTTTAGAGGATACGATATATTCAAACCACAACCCGCGCGGTATGTAGAAAGACATAAAAATGGCTGGGGTATAATGCTCGATGATGTTGTAGCGGGGATTTATGCAAACATTAGTGCTCAAACCTTGATATTAATATTCTCAACAATTCTCTAAAATCGATCATGAATGCTACGATTATTTCTATTGGTGATGAAATCCTGATCGGACAAGTTCTGGACACAAATGCTGCGTGCATCGCCGAGAAATTGAATAGTGTTGGTATCGAAGTGACCCGGATTCTCACAGTCGGTGATGATGAGGTTGAGATTTTAAATTCTTTCAAGGAAAATTATCCCCGATACGATGTCGTTATCGTTACCGGCGGACTTGGACCAACGCACGATGATGTCACGAGATCGACTGTTTGTAAATTCTTCGATGTAGAACTTATCAGCAGCAACGAAGTCCGCAAAAATGTTGAAGAGTTCCTCAAAAAACGCAATCGCAAATGGTCTGATACTGCTGAAAATCAAACCCTATTTCCAAGAGGGGCGAAAGTCATACCAAATAAATATGGAACCGCAGCAGGTGAATTTTTCGAAAGAGATAATAAATATTTCATCGTTCTGCCCGGTGTCCCTTATGAAATGGAAAGTATGATGGAAGATTTCGTGGTTCCATTCTTCAAGAAAAAGAAAATGGATCGATACATCCTCCACCGCACGTTAATGACTACCGGGATAGCGGAATCGGAACTTGCAGTTCGATTAGGGAACTTCGATAACGTTCTCCAAGACGCAAAACTTGCTTTTCTTCCCTCCACAACCGGTGTGCGACTAAGGATTACAATTTCCGGCACCGAAAAAAACCAGTGTGAAAATAAAATCCAAATGATCGAATCACACATTCGTGAGAAGGCGAATAAGTTTATCTATGGCGTTGATGAAGAATCTCTTGAAGAAGTCCTCGGCAAGATTTTGGCTGAGCGCAAACTTACAATTGCCATCGCTGAGTCATGCACGGGCGGTATGATTGCTCATAAAATAACAAATGTCCCGGGCAGCTCAGGTTATCTTGAACGTGCTGTAATCACTTATAGCAACCAATCTAAAGTTGATCTGCTTAATGTGCCTAAAAACCTTATCGAGATGTGCGGTGCTGTCAGCAAAGAAGTTGCGGAAGCGATGGCATTCGGCATCAGGCAGAATGCCGGAACCGACATCGGAATATCCACAACCGGAATTGCCGGACCCACAGGCGGCACGGGGGAAAAACCGGTTGGACTTGTATGGATCGGATATTCAGATGCAAACGAAACCATTGCACAAAAATTCAATTTTGGCAATGGGCGCCTCCGAGTAAAAGAGCGAGCATCGCAAACTGCAATAGATCTTGTCCGTCGAAAAATTTTAAAGATAGAGTAATTTATGCCGTCAATCCGAACATTCATCGCTTTCGATACACCATCTCCGATCAAAAACGAGATGAGACAATTACAAGAAGAATTAAAAAATTCCCACGCGGATGTGAAGTGGGAGTCGATTGATAAATTTCATGCAACAATAAAATTCCTCGGTAATGTTGAAGAATCCATGTTACAACAAGTCATTTCAATAACAGAATCTATCCTTCGAAATATTTCGAAATTTGATGTCTCTTTTCAATCCCTCGGCTGTTTTCCAAACAAAAAACATCCACGCGTCATATGGATTGGCAGTGAAAATAATGACGGAAAACTTCAGGGAATAAAAGATATGTTAGATAAAGCACTTGTGTCGTACGGTTTTGAAATTGAGGACCGAGCATTTCATCCACATATAACTTTAGGACGTGTAAAAGGTCTAAGAGGTCTCAATAACTTGACTCCGATGTTAGAAAATCTTACCTTTGAGCCACACAAAGCTTCCATTAATGAAATCCTCATTATGAAAAGCACTTTGAAACCGGAAGGATCGATTTACTCGGTCCTAAAAAGCTTTAAATTAAAACACTAAATTATATGGCAAAAGACAACAAAACAAATAAAAGCAAAAAAACCATTCTCTTCATCGATGATGAACCCGCTTGGCTGGAAGCAGTCCGATTGCTATTTAAGGAAACACCTTTCCGAATTGTCACAGCGGATGGTGGTGAAGCTGCATTGAATGAGATTCATAAAAAGAGACCCGATCTAATCATGAGCGATGTTCGAATGCCACACATAAACGGTTTTGATCTCTACGAACAGGTCAAACACAATCCAAAGTATAAAAACATACCTTATGTTTTTATGTCTTCGATTGATGACTTTGATGCAAAACGCACCGCTAAAGAACTTGGTGCCGATGGTTATATTGAGAAATCATCCGATTCGGATCAAATAAAAACTATTATTATCAATTTACTCTCACGAGTAAAAGGTGGGTAACAAGGGAAGATTAAAAGATTACATCATTATCTAATTGAGTTCAAAAGGAGATTAATATGTCAGAAGAAACAAACAAAGAATCACGGATGCAAGCATTGCGGATTGCAGTTGAACAAATTGAAAAACAGCACGGCAAGGGTGCGATCATGAAACTTGATGAAGGTCCTATCGCAAAAGTTGATTTCATCTCAACCGGATCGATATCTCTTGATGCGGCAATTGGTATCGGGGGAATTCCAAGGGGGCGAGTCATCGAAATCTTTGGACCTGAAGCTTCCGGAAAGACAACAATTTGTTTACATGTCATTGCCGAAGCCCAGCGCAAACATGGTATCGCTGCATTCATCGATACTGAACACGCTTTAGATATCGGATATGCAAAAAAGGTTGGTGTGGATGTTAACAACCTGATTCTTTCACAGCCGGATTACGGCGAGCAGGCACTGGAGATTGTTGAAACTCTCGTTCGCAGCGGTGCACTGGATGTGATTGTCATTGATTCGGTGGCTGCACTTACACCCCGTGCCGAGATTGAGGGCGAGATGGGTGATCCAACAATGGGTGTGCAAGCACGATTAATGTCGCAAGCGTTACGGAAACTTACAGCTGCCATAAGCAAATCAAAAACATCCGTTATGTTTACTAATCAGCTTCGGCAGAAAATCGGGGTTATGTTCGGTAACCCTGAGACAACTACAGGCGGGAACGCACTGAAATTCTATGCTTCCCTACGACTGGACATCAGGCGAATTGAAGCAATTAAAGATGGACAGAACATAATTGGTAACCGTGTAAAAGTGAAAGTTGTAAAAAACAAAGTTGCTCCACCATTTAAGGAAACACAGTTCGAAATCCTTTACAATGAAGGAATCTCCCGGCTTGGTGACCTTATCGACACTGCAGTTGAACACAATATTATAATAAAGAGCGGATCGTGGTTCGCATATGGAAGCGACCGGATTGGACAAGGACGAGATGCCGTTAAAAAATATCTGATAGAAAACGATAAGCTGGC
>CAYGZC010000090.1:0-5649 GCA_964354225.1 uncultured Chlorobiaceae bacterium
CAATGCAATCGGACGATGTGCCACATACCGGTTCGATGCATTACATTGATACAATACCGAAAGTACCCGCGGCAGCCATCAGCACGATGGGTGCAGATTTGCTGGATAGTTTGCTTGCCATTGATAAGAATTTAAAAGTCAGAATCAAATTAAGCTGTCAGACTCTTCCTGATGTTGAATCGGCAAATGTCATAGGTGAGCTCACAGGCACTGAGAAACCCGAAGAGGTAATCGTTATCGGTGGACATCTCGATAGCTGGGATCAGGGACACGGGGCACATGATGATGGTGCCGGATGTATTCATTCCATCGAAGCCCTCCGATTGTTAAAAGAGCTTGGTCTTAGACCTAAACGGACGATTCGTGTCGTACTGTTCATGAATGAAGAGTTCGGTCTCAATGGCGGTATCGCATATGCGAAAGAAGATCATCATGGCGAAAAACATATATGTGCGATAGAAACCGATGCGGGTGGATTTACTCCGAGAGGTTTCGGTGTCGGAGCAGATTCAGTGAATTATCCCAAATTTTCAAGATGGTCGTATCTCCTCGATCCGATAGATGCAAGCCGTATTACTCGCGGTGGCGGTGGTGCTGATATTTCAGAGTTAGCAAAGCTCGGAGTGATCACCATAGGTCTTAGGGTAGATGGTCAGCGGTATTTCGACTATCATCACTCTGGAAACGATACGATCGATAAAGTACATCCTCGAGAGCTTGAGCTTGGAGCAATAGCCATAGCAATTTTTTCATATGCAATCGCACAAGAAGGAATTTGAAACCCTCACTCTATAATTCCTCTCCCAAATCGTGAGAGGGATGTTAGGATTATCACAATGAAAAGATAAGTTGCCATCAGACAATAAAAAAGTAATTACATAACAATCAATATATTTTTGAGGTAAGTATTATGAAACATTTTTACATTTTGTTTTTTGTTCTCTTCTTCATCCATCTCGCACCTGCGCAGATGATGCAGGAGAAAATTGATTCAGCCGTAATTGCTCAAATTAAAGACGAAGGCATGAACCGCTCGCAGGTGATGGAATATTTGAGTTATCTCACCGATGTTTACGGTCCGCGTCTTACCGGCTCGCCCGGATACATGGCTGCGGCAAAGTGGACGAAAGAAAAACTATCTTCTATCGGTTTGGAAAATGCTCACCTCGAGGCATGGGGTCCGTGGGGACGCGGATGGACTTTGAAAAATTATTCAGCTACTGTTTTTACCCGCCAGAATTTTCCACTAATTTCGTATCCTAAAGCATGGTCGCCCGGATTAAGCGAAAGGACCGCCGATCTTGTTTATTTTGATGCGAAAACAGACAGTGCTATTGAGACGTATAAGGGAAAAATAAAAGGCAAGTTCGTGCTGATGAGCGATTCAAGGGAGATCAAGCCGCCCTTTGAGCCGTTTGCCGAACGCGATGCTGATTCAAGTTTATTGAAACTTGCAAATTCCGATGGCCAGCGGCGCGGTGGTGGGAGAAGATTTGAGATGACACCAGAAATGAAACAGCGCCAGATGATGTCGTACCGAAAAATGGAAATGTGTTTTAAGGAGGATGCCGCCGCAATTCTCACAATTAGTCAGGGTGATGGCGGGAACGTTTTCGTCCAGGGTGCATCCTATCCGCAACATCCTGATTCCGGCTGGTCGAGCGGTTCGAGAGTTTATGATGCCAAAGCCCCGAAGCTAATACCGCAAATCTCTGTAGGCGCCGAGCATTATAATCGTTTGATCCGTATGATTCAAAAAGGTGAAAGACCCAAACTTGAGCTGGAGATAGATGCTGAATACAACAAAGCCGATTCAGGTTATAACGTAATTGCTGAAATTCCCGGAACTGATTTAAAAGATGAGATAGTTATGGTCGGCGGGCATTTTGATTCGTGGCACGGCGGCACAGGGGCAGCCGATAATGCTACCGGATGCTCGGTTGCAATGGAAGCTATGCGTATTCTTAAAGCACTCGACTTAAAACCTCGACGCACTATCCGCATAGGGTTGTGGGATGCTGAGGAACACGGATTCCTTGGCTCGCGCGGATACATAACGAAACATTTTGCTGAACGCGAAGGCGGTTCCTCTGATCGGGATGGAAAGATTATTTATAAACCAGAGGGAGAGAAATTTTCGGTTTACTTTAATGATGATAACGGTGCCGGAAAATTCAGAGGAATTTACCTGCAGGGAAATGAAGCTTGCCGCACAATTTTCCGTTCGTGGCTCAAACCATTCAACGATTTAGGTGCATCGACGATCACCGTAGCGAACACAGGCGGAACCGATCATCAGGCATTCGATGGTTACGGATTGCCCGGATTCCAATTCATTCAGGATGAACTTGATTACGGTTCACGTGTACATCATGCAACAATGGATGTTTATGATAGATGTCCGCCGGAAGATATGAAGCAAGCAGCAACGATCATGGCAGCATTTGCATATAACGCTGCAATGCGCGATGAAAAGATTCCTCCCAAGCCATTGCTACCTCAACCAAGCCAACGGGGGAATAGATAAGTTGAAGAGGGCTGGTCACTGACCGGCCATTCTTATCCTTCTCGTTCCGATGGTCTCCATCGGAACGAATTATTCATTGGTTTTCCGTGCTAAGAAATATTCGATAGTATTTACCCTTGTTGTCTTTTGCTACCCCGTCACCTGTTTGGTAGTCAGACGAGAATCTATAAAAGACGATTTCAATGACTGTGCCATCTTTACCGACTATGACTCCGGTACCAACCGGATGGGCGTTAGAGTTCTTGCCAAAGCCATACAACTCTGCCCAGTCGGTGGGCGGGGTTTTAAATTGAACAGCAGTTTCACTTCTATCAAAATCCGGGAGTCGAACACTTCCGACTGTGATTCGGTCGTAGATGACGTATTCACCTTCGAACTGATCTTTCTGAATACCGGATGAAACAATTTTTCCATGATCGCGTGATGTTGGATGAAGTATGACTTCAATTATACTGCCGTCTTTCAGATCGTATAACCGAAGTGGTTGGATTACTTGCGGCAGTGTGCAACCTATGAAGTTGAGTATAAAGTAAATTAGGATTGTGAATGGGACTGTTTTCATTTAGTGGTGCCTTTCAAAACAGGATCTGCTAAGTGCCATTACAAGTTACTCCGTCATCCAAAACTTACGATCAGATGGATTACTACTATGGAATAATTGAACATTTCCACAATTTGAGCAGGAATAAATTCTGAAATTAGAGGGGCCTCCAACATTTATTCCAAACATGTGGAAATTGTGATCGCCAAAATCAACTATCATCTTATAATATCCTTTGCTACAAAGTTTGCAACGGATAGGACTTTTGGGATTAATCAAGTCGGCATTGAGTTCGATACGTTGGAGTAGGTCGTCGACTTCTGAGAGTAATGCGGATGCGTCTTGCAGGCAACTCACTTCGTCTTCCACGATACATTTGGCAAAAAGTGGATTGGCAAAGTGAATAAATGGAGAATTCGGAAACAGCTTTTCAACATTAAACTGGTCTCTCTGAAAATACCAAAGCCTGAGTATTGCTGAGCCGGAGACCATCGACCAAAGAAGTTTACCGAGAGAGAAAACATCGAAAGTTGGCTTGATGTCTTCGATTCTCATTCCCATTGCCCAGGCAGGCATCCAGTCCCGGCTCCCTACATTTTCGTAAATATCGGAGATTCGAGTGTGTTTTTCGTCTGTGAAGAAAACCAAGCCAAAGTCGCCAAGAACTAAGCCACCATTAGAATCAATGAAGACATTTTGCGGCTTAATATCCCTATGCACGATGCCCTTTTTGTGCAACTCGGCAACACCTGCTACCAATGGTCGAATCGCCTTCAGCGAATCCGTGAAGTTACCCATGAAAGAATGAGATTGTTTGGAGAGAGTGCCCCGTGAGAAAAAGGGGGAGACAAACCACTTCGTTTCGGAATCGTGATCAATCACGTGCAAAAGGTTTGGATGTGAAACCTTGGACATAGCTTCTATTTCTTTCTTGATACGTTCGTCTGCTATTTCAAAGTCTCTTTCATCCTCGGGTTTATGTAGAATCTTGAGGGCACAATATTGAGATGGATCTTGAAGACTGACGAGCTTGAGAATAGAATTCTGGAACATCTCGAAGTCTTGATCATATGTTGAAGGATTTGGTCTTTCAAGACTGAGGCGGTGGAGGGAGTATTGAAGCCACTTTCGAAATTCATCGGTCGTCCCAAACTTTTGCGTGTCGTAGACTCGGTACACCTTTCCCTGTCCCCCAGAACCAACCTCTTCAATTATCTTCCATCGCTTGTCGTATGTCATAACTTGGTTATCCGTAACTTGCAATTGCGCTTATCGTCTGGCGGCAACACGCAGCGGTTTTTGCGAACTCGAAACGAGCAATTTCCTGTGAGCAAAACCGTTGAGCTTCCGAGCCCCAACTTCGTGCGTCTTGTTGCCGCCTGTTATGTGCCGTGGCGAGGCTTTTGAACCTGATTCAGTACTCGATGTAAACAGGCTTGTTGGTGGCTATGGCCATATCTGCTGCCTTCATGTAGAGATGTTGAATCTCTTCCAGAGAAGCACCCTCAGGGAGAACAAGGTCAGGTGCTTGTCTATTGATCATCGCAGAAGATTTAGCTGCACAGGTAACTTTTATCTCCATGGGGGTATAAATACCTAATGTCAAAAAGCCAACCAGTTGATTTACAAAGCTAAGTTGTGTTTCAACTTTTGCTACCCCATCTGGGCATTTTGATGCGGTCGCAATAGTGCTCGGTGGAACCAAGCCGTAAATCCAAGAAGAGGCAAAGGATTCACTGATGACCGTGGGGGATGGAGCAAGACCTGTTTCGATCGTGGCATGGTAACACCCGAATAACAAACATATGCCAGTAAGGATGAGAGCAACGCGAAATAATGACATAAGACCTCTTGGATAATTGATTGATGATGAATAGTGAATTAGAAATTGCATAACTCGCCATAGCAAATAACTCTTTTAATTATGTATTTCGTTTTTATTTCTCTTACCTTCATTACACATCGCTTTGAAAAGCTATATAGTATGACTGCTTTAAATTCTTTCCCATTGTAATAACTAAAATGACTTGGAATAATTTAATGTATTCTACAAACAAAGTCAATAATTGTCCGAGTTTTCAAGTAGGTTGCACTTTCTTCATCATTTTCGTAAATTATCCAGTTCTTTAAACCTCTCATAAAGGAATTCCATGAGTCTTTTAGTTGTTGGTTCGCTCGCTTTTGATAGTATTGAAACACCTTTCGGAAAAGTCGAAAATGCCTTGGGCGGCTCGGCTACATACATCTCGATTGCCATTGTTTGTGTCACGAATTCCTGCCCGCAGCAGGCGGGGGTTCGTGACACCCAGCTTAGATGAAGATCGTATTGCACATATTAAAGATTGGTAATCCTCAGCCGACCGCAGCGAATATGTTTGCAGTTCAATACCAGGAGTTTAAAAAGTAGCTGCCGTAGTAATCGCTGTACTGTTCTTGATATTGACCTGCCCCCAATTTATGTACCAATTGGAATAATAGTTAATTCCTTGTTCAGATCCAATTGGTTCATCTGAACAGGTAGTATTGTTTCAGGTGCCGGTGGTCGGTAACCCAAAGCACTGTGAGGTCTTCGTTGATTGTA
>CAYGZC010000091.1:0-13051 GCA_964354225.1 uncultured Chlorobiaceae bacterium
AAAGGTAACATGGACATCGAAGCGCTGGAGCGTTTTATAAAAGAAAAAGGGAAAGAAAATATTCCACTCATCATGATCACTGTAACAAATAATGCAGGTGGTGGACAGCCGGTCTCGATGGAAAATATACGTCAGGCAAAAGAAGTAGCATCTAAATATGGCATACCACTATTTCTTGATGCTTGTCGCTTTGCAGAGAATGCTTTCTTCATCAAAATAAGAGAGAAGGGTTATCAGAACAAATCAGCCAAAGAGATTGCACAGGAAATGTTTTCGTATGCCGATGGGTGTACGGTGAGCGCCAAGAAGGATGCGCTTGTGAACATGGGTGGTTTCCTCGGATTGAATGACAAAATGCTCGCGATGAAGTCAAGAAATATTCTCATAGTGACTGAGGGTTTTCCAACTTATGGTGGTTTGGCAGGCCGTGATCTTGAAGCAATGGCGCAGGGATTAATTGAAATCCTTGATGAAAATTACCTTACATACCGGATTCGGTCGGTAGAATACCTTGGTGAAAAACTGACTGAAGCCGGAGTACCGATCTTGCAGCCGCCTGGTGGACATGCAATTTACTTAGATGCCAAAAGATTTGTTTCGCACATCCCACCGCATCAATATCCCGGACAAGCGATTGTTTGTGAACTGTTTCGTATCGGTGGCATACGAGCTGTTGAAATTGGAAGTGTAATGTTTGGCAAGACCGAAAAAGCAACAGGGAAGTTTATTCCATCCGCATTGGAGCTTGTACGGTTAGCAATTCCACGCCGGGTATATACTCAAAGCCATATCGATTACGTAATAGAATGCGTCATTGAAGTGTACAAGAATCGATCTAACTTACCCGGTTATCGTATTACGTACGAGGCGCCAATACTTCGTCATTTTACAGCGCACTTCGAACCTATTAAGGTATAACGATCTCGCATGATTACCTGTCCGGTGTGTAATAAGGAAAACCAGCATCTTGCAATCAACTGCAGTTCATGCGGAAGTTATTTACAAAACCGTGTAGATAATCTTGATCTATTCTCGACCACATGGAATGTTCTTGAGAAACCCAAGAAAGCGTTTTACACAATTGCGGTGGCTAAGCATAAGAACTATGGACTAATCTTGACTGCTATCGCAGGTATAGCATTTGCATTTTTTATATTTTGGATTATCAAAGCAGGGGAGTACACCAATTCGTTATTGAATTTTCTTGCTGCCGGATTCACAGTTGGTCCTCTATTCGGAATACTTAGTGTTAGTATTTTTTCTTTGATCGTAATTATTATATCGAGAATCAGTGGAAAGAAAGTCAAATATCGAAATGTATTTGCCATAACCGCTTACGCACAAATCCCGATCATAATTTCAGCCATTCTTATTTTACCGATAGAAATTATGTCGTTTGGTTTGTTCTTCTTTACTGCTAATCCATCGCCAAATCAGTTAAAACCTTTTTCATATACAATGTTATTAGGATTGGATGGAATATTCCTTTTCTGGACGTTGGTCCTTCTTTATATCGGTTTCAAAAAAATGATTGATTGCAGCTGGTGGTATGCACTGATGATCGAGCTTGTTGCATTGAGCATTTTCATTGGAATAATAATTGAATGTTTACTATGGATTCTCCCGGTAATTAAATAGAAAATGGAACGCTCGGATTTTGAAACAATTGTGGAGCAGGCATTTGAGAGGTTGCCTGAGAATTTTAAAAAAGCAATTGAGAACGTCGGAGTCGTTGTCGAAGATTATCCAACTGAAGAAATTGTTCAACATATGAAGCTACCTTCTAAATATAATTTGCTTGGATTGTATCAAGGAGTACCATTAACCAGTAGAGGCACATGGTACGGCATGTCACCCGTTTCACCAGATAAGATATCTTTGTACCAATGTAATATTGAAGAGCAATGTCGGACGGAGAGTGAAATTGAACGTGCAATTTATGACGTCTTAATACATGAAATCGGTCATTATTTTGGGATGAATGAACAGCAAATTCGTAGTGCGGGATATTAAAATATTTTGTATATTAATAAAAACATTATCGAACGGAGCAATATGGCGAAGGTTATTTTTACAATATCGTATGAAGTAGATCCTGAAAAACGAGATGATTATCTTGCCCTTACACAAGGTATGAAGGAGCATTTTTCAAAAACAAATGGAAAACAATATTCAATCTATGAGCAGAAAGGGAAGAAGAACAGCTTCTCAGAAGTATTTGTCTTCAACAGTATGGATGAATATAATCAGCTTGATGATCAGGACGAGCAGCTTACAGAACTTGTCCAAAAGCTTGAGACACTCGTTAACGGTAAAATGAAGTATAACACACTCTTCGAGCTGGAATAGTTGACTCCCAAAGATAATATATCATGAACTTTCAGGACTATGTGTATTTATTTCTTCGCTTCCAAAATTGCTTTCAATGAAACTTCCTCAGTACCGCGCTTCACAACAATAACTACTTCATCTCCCGGTTTGAATTGCCCCAGCAGGTATGTAAAGTCATAAATATTTTTAATTTCTTTTCCACCAAACTTAATAATGATATCGTCCCCTTTTAAACCGGCTTTCTCAGCCGGGCTTCCCGGTCTTGTTCCAGATATTTTCATTCCTGGTGTGTCGCCCGCAAAATCCGGAATAATACCCAAAGAAACTTTTGCACCCTGACGATCCCCACCAGCCCCCATCGGAGTTGATGTGACAACTTTTGTGAATAACGGCTTCTTTTCTTCGTTGATTATATCTTTTGCAAGCCGGCTGGCTAATTGAACAATTTTTTGCTCACCTGTATAGTTGATTTTATCCCAAGTATCAGACGGCTTGTGATAATCGGAGTGCAAATTGGTGAAGAAAAACATTACCGGTAAATCTTTTTTATAAAATGATGCTTGATCGCTTGGACCAAAACCATCAGGTTTGAGACGTAAGGTTAAAGAATCAGCGTTCTCATGTTTTACTAATTCCTCGAATTTCGGAGAAGTGCCCATACCTTCAACAACCAAAACACTATCTTTCATTCGCCCGATCATATCCATATTGAACATGGCAATAGTTTTATCCAATGGAACGAAAGGATGCTTAACATAATAATCAGACCCAAGCACTCCAAGCTCTTCACCGGTGAAAGCAATAAAGAGTATGCTTCGTTTAATCGATGATCGCTGGGATGAAAAATATTGAGCAAGTTCTAAGATTCCGGCTGTACCGGATGCATTGTCGTCAGCACCGTGATGAACTGCAAAGGTATCCGGCTTGAGTGAACCGGATCCCTCGCCGCCCATTCCAAGATGATCAAAGTGTGCACCGACAACAAGAAATTCATTTTTTAATGATGAATCACTCCCTGGTAGATATCCAACAACATTTGCCGATTTGGCAAAAACTTTTTCCAAATTAGTTTGAAGTGAGATTGTACAGTTTGGTATCTCGAATGAATTGGGTTTTCGTGATGAATCTATAATATTTTTTATTTCAATAAGATTCTTGCCGCACAATTCAAACATGGAAACAACATCTTTCCACATCATGCTGGTTACTGCGATAGTGGAACCACCAAGCCGCGGATCTTCCTGAAATGAGGTGAGTTTGTCACCCGCCTTACCCGGAGGTGAAGTCATCAGTATAACACCAGCCGCACCTTTATCACGCGCGTTAAATAATTTTCCCATCAAGCTTGAATATTCTGCAAACTTACCATCATTAGAAGTATCGGGTGAATAACGCATTATCAGAACGATTTTATTTTTTACATCAATTCCTGAATAATCATCGTAGTGTAATGATTCAGCAGCGGTGATTCCATACCCCACAAAGATTAATGATGTGGTGAGTGCCGTATCAATTGAGAATGTTAATGGCTTATATTGTTCATCGATTTTGTAAGCGATGGTCTTTCCATTTAAAGTTATGGCAAGTTTATTATTAGGTCCAACCTTCGTTGATGATATAAATGAAAAGTTTTGGAAGTAACTTCCATCGTCTCCGGCAGGTAACAAGCCGTCTTCTTGAAAATTTCTTGCAATATAATCTGCTGCTAATTTATTACCTTCCTCACCCGATTTGCGTCCATGAAGTTCCTCGGAAGCTAAATATTTGATGTGCTGTTGGAGTTCAAGAGCTGTGACATCGTTAGATGTAAATTCAGGATTCGATGGAGCACAACCGAAAAATGTTATTAAATAAAATAATACGGCAAATGATATCTGTTTCATGACTAACCTTTATTTTTATGGTGATATTGAAATTATTTCTAAAACTTGCACCGGCTTGCCGATCATACATGTACTTACATATTCAGGAAGATCACGAACGATAAGTTCTGCACGAATTCCATCGTGATGTAATCTCTCAACATCTGATCCTATCAGCTCATAATTATCGTCATCTTTAGTCGTGAATTGCCAGCAGTCCCCTTCAATATCCAGATAATGCATTGTCCCTTTAATGAGATAAGCGTCAGATCCATAATCTGTTTTTTCTGAACTTGCACATCCAATATAATGGATGATAACGATAAAGATAAGATAATTTATAAGAATCCTATTTTGCATCTTCTGAATACATTAGAAAATTTATTTAACATAAGAATACAAAACGTAATTATCAAGAATTTTATGGAATCAACCAATATATTTGTATATTTTTACGTTTTAATTTAAAAATATTCTCCTTTATGCACATACCAGACGGATTTCTTGATACAAAAACCATTGTAGCAACTACCACGTTGTCGGCTGTCGGGTTCAGTATAGCATTGCGAAATCTCAAGAATCGCATAATACCGCGTCAGGTGCCGATGATGGGTTTAGCGGCAGCGTTCGTGTTCGTTGCGCAGATGCTGAACTTTCCAATTATCGGTGGAACATCCGGTCATCTGATTGGATCAGTTCTAACAGCAGTATTACTTGGACCAGGTGCGGCAGTAATTATAATTACTTTGGTTCTCTTTGTACAATGTTTATTCTTTGCCGATGGGGGCCTGCTTGCACTGGGTGCGAACGTATTTAATATGGCAATTATCGGCTCTCTCTTTGGCTATTCGATTTATCGCACTATCTATAAATATTCGCCAACGGAAAAAGGCAGATACTTAGCGATTGGCTTTGCTTCCTGGTGCTCAACAGTATTGGCATCAATATTTTGTGCGGGGGAGCTGGCTTGTGCCGGAACCGTCAATTGGAAAATGGCATTCCCTGCAATGGCAAATATTCATATGCTCATCGGAATTGGTGAAGGTTTGATTACAACACTTGTAATTGCAACGATTCGAAGGACAAGAGCTGAATTGTTATCGATCGATGTTCAAAAAATCACTCCATCACGTTATAAAGAATTCATTATTTATGGAGTAATAATAATAATCGGTTTAATTCTTTTTGTACTACCATTTATCTCAAAATTGCCGGATGGTTTAGAAAAAGTTGCAGCGGTGTTGGGATTTGAATACAAAACTCTTGCTGAACCAATTATCCCTTCACCGATCACTGATTATCAATTCCCGGGTATCGGATCACCGGTACCTGCCACGTGGATAGCCGGTGTGGTTGGTGCTGTGGTTGTTTTCTTTCTTGCATCAATATTTTCACATTTCCTTGCTGTTAAATCTGAAAAGCAGGCACACTGAGAAAGAAGAAATAATTTACTAATGCGACACGACTTCATTGACCGTTACAGCCGAATTGATAGTCCGATCCACAGAAGACCAACCTGGATCAAGGTTGTTTTAGCAATCAGTAATGTTATAACAGTCGTCGCAGTGCCAATTTCTTATACTCTATTTTTGGGAATAATAGGATTGCTTCTTCTCCTAATCGCACAAATGAGCAAGGTACCCAAAATATTTCTCTTGAAGCGGATAATACTCCTCGAACCTTTTGTAGTGATGATAGCGATGCTTTCATTATTTCAGGTAAAGGGTGGAATAATATTTCTTTCGATAGTTACTAAAAGTACACTGTGTTTGTTTACAATGATACTATTATCCAACACTACACCATTTTCAGAATTATTAGACTTTTTAAAACGATTGCGTTTTTCACACCTTCTTATTACGATACTCGCACTGATGTATCGTTACTTGTTTGTATTAATCGATGAAAAGGAAAGGATGCATCGGGCAAGGGAGAGTCGATCTTTTAAAAAAAGTAAAGTTCATGTTTGGAGATCTAAATCTACCATAATCGCACAATTGTTTGTACGATCAACAGAGCGTGCAGAGAGAATATATTCAGCCATGTGCGCACGGGGATGGAAATGAAGCCAGCTATCGAAATCAAGAATTTATTTTTCAGTTACCACGATGGCACGGAAGCATTATGTGGATTGACTTTTAATATTATGGAAGGCGAGTGCGTTGGATTGATTGGTCCGAATGGTGCAGGTAAATCAACTCTCTTGCTGCACCTTAACGGTCTCCTACCTGAAGAGAAGAAAAACGGTCATGTTGTTGTTATTTTTGGTAAACCGATTACGTTTGAAGTGTTGGATGAGATTCATCGAACTGTGGGTTTGTTGTTTCAAGACCCAGATGATCAGTTATTTTGCGCGACCGTATTTGAAGATGTAGCGTTCGGACCAAGGCAATTTGGATTGAGCGAATCTGAAGTTAAAAATATTGTGAGCGATGCACTCAAAAAGGTTGGTCTACCGGGTTTTGAGCGGCGATCACCGCATCATCTTAGTGGTGGTGAGAAACAGCGTGTTTGTTTAGCAGGTATTCTTGCATGTACGCCTAAAGTTTTAGCATTAGACGAACCCACAAAAGACCTCGACCCAAGGGGGAGGCGCGAGTTGATGCAATTACTCAAAACAATTCCCACAACAAAAATTATCGCTTCGCACGACTTAGAATTAGTTGTTGAGCTTTGTCCGCGAACTATTGTGTTAGATAAAGGAAAGATTGTCGCAGATGGACATACAATTGAACTATTGTCAAACGAAAAATTGATGCTCGATCATGGTTTAGAGAAACCACATAGTTTGCAGCATCGACATCCACACTAAGCTAAGTACGATTTGATCTCAGAGATCTGTCACGCTCGCGGTCTTTATCTGCTCGGCGTGTCGATTCACCCGGAGGGCTTAACGGTCGTTTGTCGATAGGTGTTGTTAAATATTTTATCCATTCTTTCATCTCGCTCATAGGTCTTGCTTTTCTAATAAAACCATCGAACTTTGATTCCTTGACGGCAGAAAGAGTATACTGATCATCAAAACCAGATACAAATAGAAAAGGCAGTTTTTCATATTTTGGATTTGCTCTTATGGCTTTGTGAAATTTTAATCCATCCATAACCGGCATATAAACATCGGATATTATAATATCCATTGGTGCATCGTCCAATTTCTTTAACGCATCTTCACCGTGTTCGGCTATGAAAACAGTGTTACCCTCTCCTTCAAGAAAATGCCCCATGAGCATCCGGTATTCTGGTTCATCATCAACAAGTAGAATGTTCATATTGTATCTTTCTTCAATTTAACACAAAATAAAGTCACCATAATTTACAATGTTTATTGCATAGTTACAAGCCCAAAAAGCAGATTTTGAAAATACGCTTTATATTCCTACCTTTGAAAAGTTTTGATACTATCTCTATCAGTTGTCTCACGTAACATTTGATCAATTATCTCGTTCATATCATTGCAAACGATTGTTCTAATTCACAATAATCTCATTTTACCGGAGTACATTATGAAATGCCATAAATTTGTTTTTCTTCTGCTGTTACTGTTTGTTGGAAACCTCTTTTCCCAGCAGGAGGCACGTCTTCTTCGTTTCCCAGCTATTCATGGAAATCAAATTGTTTTTACATATGCTGGTGATCTTTACACCGTTCCATTGAACGGGGGAGTTGCCCGTAAGCTCACGAACGATGTCGGCTTCGAGATGTTCCCACGTTTCTCACATGATGGAAAGTGGATTGCTTTCACAGGTCAATATGATGGTAATACTGAAGTTTATATAATTCCATCTGAAGGTGGAGTTCCAAAACGTTTAACATACACAGCAACACTTGGTCGTGATGATGTTTCCGATCGGATGGGACCAAATAATCTTGTTATGGGATGGATGAACGATAATAAACACATCGTGTTTCGCTCACGGATGAGAGAGTTCAACGATTTCAAAGGACAGCTTTATCTTGCATCGGTTGACGGCGGTTTATCGGAACAGCTTCCACTTCCTCGTGGAGGATTTTGTTCATATTCACCAGATGACAAAATGCTTGCTTATAACCGTATCTTCAGGGAGTTCAGAACCTGGAAACGTTATCGCGGCGGGATGGCAGATGATATTTGGATATATGATTTCACATCGAAGAAAACAGAGAACATCACCAATAATGAAGCGCTCGACATAATTCCGATGTGGACAGGTAACAAAATTTATTTTATCTCCGACCGTGATGCAAACAAAAGAATGAATCTCTACGCTTATGACCTCACGTCAAAAGAGACAAAACAACTCACAACATTTGCTGATTACGACATTAAGTTCCCGTCATTAGGCGACAAAGCAATCGTCTTTGAAAACGGTGGATATATTTATCGTTTTGATTTGGCGACTGAAAAAGCAGAAGGGGTCTCAATTCAAATTGAAGAAGATTTAATCGGTGGAAGAGGTGGTATTGTAAAAGTCGCAGACAACATTTCAAATTATGAAATCTCCTTAGATGGCAAAAGGGCACTATTTGGTGCAAGAGGAGATGTCTTTACAGTTCCGGTAAAATATGGCGCCATCCGAAATCTTACTCAAACTCCGGGCGTTCACGAGCGCAGCTCCAAATGGTCACCCGATGGAAAAATGATTGCTTATATCTCCGATGAAACAGGAGAGGATGAAATTTATATTGAGCCGCAAGATGGCAGTGGTCCTCCCGTACAAATTACCAAGAATAGTAGTAACTACAAGTACCAGATCGTTTGGTCACCAGATGCAAAGAAGATCATGTGGGCTGATAGGGCACAACGATTGCTTTATGTTGACGTCAACACAAAAGAAATTAAGGAAGTTTCGAAATCGAATGCGTTCGAGTTCGGTGATTATTCTTGGTCGCCTGATAGCAAGTGGATCACATACGTCAAACCCGAAGATGATTGGATGTCAAGAGTCTATTTATATTCTCTTGAAAACAATAAAGAATATGAAGTAACTGATAAATGGTACTCATCCGGTCAGCCGACATTCAGCTCGGATGGAAAGTTTCTTTTCTTCGTTTCCGATCGGGATTTTAATCCGGTCTATAGCGCCACCGAATGGAATCACGTATATCAAGACATGGCGCGTGTTTACTTCGTGACCCTGACAAAGGAAATCGAATCGCCTTTCAAGCCGAAGAGCGATGAAGTTACAGTGAAAGAAGACAAAGCGAAGTCGGATGAGAAGAAGGATAAGAAAGACGACAAGAAAGATGAGAAACCTATTGTTGTTAAGATTGATGTTGAAGGATTGAAAGACCGCATTGCCGGACTCCCGGTTCAAGCTGCAGGATACAGAAATCTTCAATCGGCTGGAAGTAATCTTTATTACATTCGTAGCGGAAGCAAGGACGAGAAATCACAGTTTCAGATGTACGATCTATCTGAATTGAAAGAAACCAATCTCGGTGAAGTTGACGGTTATGAGATTTCTGCGGATCAAAAGAAAATGTTGGTTGGAAAAGATCGATCATATTACATCATCGATGTTCCAAAAGGAAAAATTGAATTAAAGGATAAACTTGATTTGTCGGGAATGGAAGTGAATCTTGACAAGCGTGCTGAGTGGAATCAAATTTACAATGAGTGCTGGCGTCAGATGAGGGATTTCTTTTACGACCCAAACATGCATGGTGTTGATTGGAAAGGAATTAGAGAGAAATATAAACCGCTGCTTCCTTTTGTAAATCATCGAGCAGATTTAACCTATATAATGGGTGAAATGATTGGGGAGTTAAGTACCGGACATACCTACATTGGCGGCGGAGAATATCCAAAACCGAAACGGATACAAACCGGATTACTTGGTGCTCAACTGATGCGAGATCCGAAATCAGGATATTACAAGATTACAAAAATCTTGAAAGGTGAAAATTGGGATAAGGGTACTCGATCTCCATTAACCGAGATCGGTGTGAATGCCATAGAAGGTGATTACATCATTAGTGTGAATGGACAATCTACAAACATCATGAATGACATTTATGAATCTCTTTTCAATACAGCTGGCAAGCAAGTGAAGCTGAAGCTGAATTCTTCAGCGGATGAAAAAGGGAGCAGGGAAGTAACGGTCATTCCAATCGGTGACGAAGCAAATCTTTACTACTACAACTGGGTTCAAAACAATACGAAGAAAGTTGAAGAAGCTACTGGTGGAAAAGTCGGCTACATTCACATACCCGATATGGGTGTGCATGGATTGAACGAGTTCGTTAAGCATTATTATCCCCAATTGCGCAAAAAAGCCGTTATAATCGATGATCGTGGTAATGGTGGAGGCAATGTGTCATCAATGATTGCAGAACGCTTAAAACGTGAAATTGCAATGATAAGTATTGCTCGTAATACAATCCCAAACCCCGATCCCGACGGAATGATTTGGGGACCCAAGGTCTGCTTGATAGATGAGTTCTCTGCCTCGGATGGAGACATTTTTCCATATCGTTTTAAGAAATACGGTTTAGGAAAGCTGATTGGTAAGAGGACGTGGGGTGGAGTGGTTGGTATTCGTGGATCTCTCCCGCTGCTCGACGGCGGCTTCATGAACAAACCTGAATTCTCTCGCTACAGCACCGAAGGCAAATGGATAATGGAAGGTGTCGGTGTTGAGCCGGATATCGTGGTTGATAATGACCCTGCAAAAGAATATGCAGGTGTGGATGAACAATTGAACAAAGCAATCGAGGTTATTCTCGAAGAACTAAAAACTCAAGAGAAGACGATTCCACCGGTGCCGGAATATCCTATTAAGAAATAATACCGCTCAATATATTTCTCAGCATTCGAAGCCCGCACACAAAAATGCGGGCTTTTTATTTTAAGGCGGCAATCTTTGATACGACACATTTCGAAACAGACTTTCAATTATTAATATTTTAAATTTGACATTTTAAAGCATCTTTTATATTTTAGGCAGCATTAATTTTCAACAAGCATTCATCCAATATATGCTATATGATTAAAGTTCGTAATATCGGTTTTGTATTGTTGGGTGTGGCCGGACTTATTTTCAAAGGGCATTATAGCGGTGCGGCTGAAGATCTAATCAGAAGTTATCTGGGAAATATCGCAATATCTTTTGCGATATATTTTATAATGCTTCAAGTTCCTATTCGCTCCAAATACAAAAGAGTTTGGAGTATTGGACTTACACTTGCTTCAGTGGAATCGTTTGAAATACTAGATGGATTCAGAATATTCAGCAATGTGTACGACAGTTTCGACTTGCTTGCGAACGGAGTAGGAATTTTGTTTGCTTTAATTATTGATACTGTTTTTTCTTCTTCGAAAAAGATAGCCACAGACAAATAGCTGCAGCATTGGAAAATGAAGATTACACATTATTGAAATCGTATAAAAAAATAGTGTATTCCTTTCTTTGAAATATTCCAGGATTAAGGTACCTTCTTAAATTATGCTGGTTTATTTGATCATCGGATTTTCTTACGGCTTTGCCGCCGCCGTGCAACCGGGTCCTTTTCAGACATATTTGATTTCTCAATCTCTGAAAATAGGATGGAGGCGAACTGCACCCGCAACATTCGCGCCTCTTTTAAGTGATCTGCCGATTGCAGTTTTAGTGCTCGTTGTGTTAAGTAAGATTCCCCTCTGGGCGGAAAATATGTTACATCTTGTGGGTGGAATGTTTGTTCTATATCTTGCTTACGGCGCGTTCAAAACATGGCTGTATTTTAAAAATATTAACTCCGAGACATCTCATTCAATTCAACAAACGGTATGGAAAGGAATGGTAGTGAATCTTCTGAACCCTGCACCATACATCGGTTGGAGTTTCGTGATGGGTCCGCTATTGTTGAAGGGATGGAGAGAAGCTTCAATAAATGGATTTGTTCTGTTAATCGCATTTTATTGTACGATGATTATAACAACAATCGGAATCATAATGCTTTTTAGCAGTGCAAGAAATCTCGGTTCGCGAATAGACAGAAGCTTGATTGGTATATCTGCTCTGGCGCTGGCTGGATTTGGGATTTATCAATTGTGGCTGGGAGTGAAGGTCTTATAAATTGAAACATACTTGCCATATTTCGTATATTGAACCATGATAAAAATAAACAGCATTACAAAGCGTTATCCGACAATCACCGCGTTGGATAATATCTCTCTTACTGTCAATAAACAAGAATTTTTCGGTTTGCTTGGTCCAAATGGTGCAGGTAAAACGACACTGATGAACTTACTTGTCGGCTATCTCAATCCCGACCAAGGTGAGATTCATATTGCCGGCGAAAAGGTAACGCAGGATGGCTTGCATACGCGGAAGAACATCGGTTTGGTGCCGCAGTCGTTAGCACTCTATGATGATTTATCTGCACAGGATAATTTGGAAATCTTTGGCAGTTTTTATCATATCGAGAAAAATTTACTCAAAGAACGCATCAAGGAAAAGTTGGAATCGGTTCAGCTTTACGACCGTCGCAAAGATAAAGTAAAAACTTTTTCCGGTGGTATGAAGAGGCGATTGAACCTCGTTGCAAGTATGCTTCACGACCCACCGATACTTTTGTGCGATGAGCCGACCGTGGGTATCGATCCGCAATCGCGCAATGCTATCTTCGATTATCTTTTGATGTTGAATGAAAAAGGTAAAACTATCGTTTACACAACTCATTACATGGAGGAAGCGGAACGACTGTGTAAGCGTATCGCGATTATCGACTTTGGAAAGATTATTGCAGAAGGAACGATCGATGAATTGATAGAGAAGCTTCCGTATGATGAGACTATTCTGATAACAAAAAATCAAACAACAATAGGCAAAATAGATTTACTAAAATTATTCGGCTCAGTTATTGACGAAGACGATCATTTTCAATTGAAGCCAAAC
>CAYGZC010000092.1:0-15983 GCA_964354225.1 uncultured Chlorobiaceae bacterium
CAATTCCTACCATACCTCATCAATCTATAATAAATTCAATCGCAAGAATATACAAGCTTATGGGATAAAAGTCAACTCAAAAACCTTAGTTGAAGAAGGCGAAGTAGCTGTCCAAGATGTTCGAAAGCGTGTCACATTGAGCTTGTCTCCGCCAAAGGCGGATGCGCCTCAGGTGCAGAAATGTGAGAGTGAGCGGAAATTAGCCTTCGACAAGCCCACCGCGGCGGGCAAGCTCAGGCAGACGAGAATTATTACTTATGGACAGCCCCTTATTTTTTTGATTTGGATGAAAAATATTATAAATTGAATTTCCTAATATCCCCAAAAGGTGTCATTTTGAGCAAATCTGATAAAGATGTGAAAAATATTCTCAGTCGGCTTGATACATTAGCATACAATCTATGGTGGAGCTGGAATCCACGGGCGCAAGCTATATTCGAGGAATTTTCCCCTCTAATCTGGGAAGCAACTAATCATAACCCTATAGCTGTACGCAAACAATTTTCTGAGACTGAGTTACGTGCCCGGTTAGGTGATAAAGATTTTTTGAAACGGTTGTTGGAGGTATTAGACGCTTTTGACGAGTACATGCAGCACAAGCCCCATATACTTGCTGAACGAACCGGGAAAAAACAAACAAATCCAATCGCATATTTCTGTGCCGAGTTTGGCGTCCATGAATGTCTTCCATTTTATTCCGGTGGTCTTGGTGTTCTTGCAGGTGATCACGTGAAGTCGGCAAGCGATCTCGGCTTACCATTGGTTGGTGTTGGATTGTTTTATCGTCAAGGATATTTTCAACAGCACATAGACCCAGGAGGAGGTCAGCAGGAAAATTTCCCGACTACCGATCCATCTAATATTCCTGTAGAATTAGTGATGGATGAATCGGGAAAACCATTAATATGTACCGTTACAATCGGGAACGGTATTGTCCATTTTCAAGGATGGAAAATAAATGTTGGGAGATGCCAGATTTATTTGCTCGATACCGATGTTCCTGAAAACGAAGACCACTTCCGCGGTTTAACGCATCTCGCTTATGGCGGTGATATCAATACAAGAATCCGACAGGAGATAATTCTTGGAATTGGAGGTGTTCGTTTTCTCAAAGCGATTGGTATCGAGCCGGCAGTGTATCATATGAATGAGGGTCACGCTGCATTTCTTACATTAGAATTATTAAGAGATCAATTAGTTAAAGGTGTTCCGAAAAATAAAGCAAAACAAGCAGTACGCGATAAATGTATATTTACTACACATACACCCATTCCAGCCGGACATGATCGGTTCCCAGCCGACTTAATCGAATTTACGCTCAAGCCATTTGCCGATTGGATGAAAGTTTCGATCAAAGAGTTGATGAGGTGCGGTCAAACTATGAGTACCGAAGATTCGGGTGAATTTACAATGACAATCCTTGGCTTGAAATTATCCAGGGCGGCGAATGCTGTAAGTTCAAAACACGCCGAGATATCACGATTGATGTGGCTCGATCTTTATCCAGGCACAAAATCGAAAAAGGTCCCTATCGGACATGTGACTAACGGTGTACATATTCCAAGCTGGACAATACATAGATCATGGGAATTTTGGGAACGGCACAATTCACACAAATGGAAAGATCATTTGAACGATCCTAAGTTTTGGCAGCACGTTACAAATCCAAAAATAGTTTCTGATGAGGAGCTATGGGCACTAAGGTATGAGCTTCGCCGCACGCTTATTGAATTCATACGATCCAGAGCGCGCCAGCAGAAAGCGCTCGGAGGTCCAGCAGGAGAGGATGCTCTTTATCGTTTATTGTCATTCGATACATTAACTATCGGCTTTGCACGTCGGTTTGCACCATATAAACGAGCACTTCTTCTGTTCTCCGATATCGCAAAAGCGCAAGAGATATTCGATGATCCCCATCGTCCGATTCAGATAATATATGCAGGTAAAGCTCATCCACGGGATAATGACGGTAAAGAATTCCTCCGGCATGTAATCAATGTAACACACCAGCATCCATTCTTTGGGAAAGTTATCTTTCTCGAAAATTATGATATGAATATCGCACGCCATATGATTGCCGGCTGTGATGTTTGGCTGAATACACCGCGCCGTCCGCTTGAGGCGAGCGGCACAAGTGGTCAGAAGATTGCAATAAACGGAGGTTTGCACTTGAGTATTCTTGATGGTTGGTGGAGGGAAGCTTACAATGATAAAAATGGATGGGCGATAGGTGAGAAGGTAAAAGATAATACAACGCCGGAAGAAATAGATAGAAGAGATGCAGAATCGTTATATCAGTTATTGAGTAACGAAGTAATTCCTCTTTTCTACCAGCGTGATAAGAATGGAATTCCAAGGAAATGGATCGAGAAGATGCGAATTGCAATGCGAACGATCATCCCTGTTTACAACACACACCGGATGGTGACGGAGTACACGAAGAAGTATTATTTCCCGAAAAAAAGATAGTTAGTGCAATATGAAAAGTTAATTTATTTTTTACTTTTCGATATCCACAATTTGTTCCTGAAACTTATCCTCGAATTTAATCTTTAAGATTTTCGTCCTCGCGTTGTAAATCCAATTCCGGTCACCTTCAGCAAGAATTATCTTATCAAGCTTTACAAAGGATGGTTTAGCTTTTACATCGTGAAGCTGAATAATAATTGATCGATTCAGCGGACGATAACTTCCCTCAGGATTCGAGATGCTGATCTCATATCCATCGGATTTGGTTTTCAAGTTAATGTTACGAAGGCAAAATTCATTTTTTAGATAGTTGAAAGATAAACCATCATCTTCGTACAGTATAGTTGAAGCTTCCGCCGACGGGTAAATATCAAACGTCAATGAATCGATTGGCTCTTCACTTATGTACTGAACTACATGCTGTGTTGGAATAATGGAGCCAGCTTTCACGAAAAGCGGAATTCGCTCAAGAGGTGCATCAACATTGATTGAATTCGATCCGATATATTTTTCATCGGTCCAATAATTAAACCATTCGCCCTCCGGTAACCTGACGTCTCGTTTTTTCTGTCCTTCCCACAAAACTGGTGCAACAAGAAATGCCTCACCGAACAGAAATTCAGTAGCATCCGAGTACGTTTCTTGATCATCTGGATATTCAAAAAATACTGGTCGCATTATTGGTGTACCATCTTTATATGCTTTGTAGAATTGAGTATAAATGTAAGGGAGAAGTTTGTATCGCAGCTCAATTGATTTTCGATTGATAGATTCATAATGTCTGCCATACGACCAAGGTTCCTGGTCCTTACTGCCATATTCGGTGTGTGTTCGCATTAGCGGAGTGAAGGTACCCAGTTGAAGCCATCTCGTATAAAGCTCACCGCTTGGGCTTCCCACAAATCCACCAATATCGGTTCCCACGAAAGGTTGCCCAGAAATACTAAGATTTAAGCACATAGGCACTGCCATCTCGAGGTGTTCCCATGAGCTTATGTTGTCGCCCGTCCACGCGGCTGCATAACGATGACCGCCGGCATAATTCGCTCTGGTTAAAACAAAAGGTCTCTCTGTTGGTTGAAGTTTAAGCACACCGTCATACGTTCCACGAGCCATCTGCATCCCATAAATATTATGACTCTTGCGATGGTCTGTTTTTAATCCATTGTCGTAATGAATCACGTTCAAGTCGAATGTTTTATTTGGAGTATCGAAGACTGATGGTTCATTCATGTCATTCCAAAATCCTTTTATACCTACATCAATCAATCCTTTGTATAGCGAACCCCACCATCCGCGAGTTTCTGGTCGAGTGAAATCTGGAAACACACACTCGCCGGGCCACACTTTTCCAATGAAAGGTTTACCATCTGGATACTTTACGAAATGATCTCCTTGAACTCCTTCATCGTAAACCCAATAACCTTTATCATTTTTAATTCCCGGATCAATGATTGTTACAATTTTGAAACCATCTTTTGCCAGATCACCCACCATTTTCTTCGGGTCAGGAAATCGACTTTTATCCCAGGTAAAGCATCGGTAACCATCCATGTAATGGATATCCAGATATATGACATCGCAAGGTATTTTCTTCGTTCGGAAGTTGGATGCAATTTCACGTACTTTCGATTCGGGATAGTAACTCCAACGGCATTGCTGATAACCGATTGCCCATTTAGGAGGAAAAGGCATATTACCGACGAGCTTAGAATATTTTTCCAAGACATCTTTCGGTTTAGGTCCATAGATAAAATAGTAGTTCAGTTCTCCATCAATCGCACCAAATGAATATTGATCTGGATTTTCTTTTCCCATGTTGAAGAATGAATAATATGTATTATCAAAAAAGATCCCGTATGTTTTTCCTTTCCTAATCGCATAAAAGAATGGAACTGTTTGATAAAGCGGATCGGTATCAGCTCTGTAAGCGGGTATATCAGAATTCCACATTGAATATATTTTTCCTTTTTTCTGGAGTGCACCTGCCTTTTCACCAAAACCAAAATAATACTCTTCATTCGGTATCGTTTTCCAGATTGCGCCTTCATTTCCCGACCATGCCATACCTTTTGACGGTTCATCTTTGTTGATTATTATACCCTCCGTATCGTAAAAAGATAAACGACAAGGTGATTTTTTTATTTTAAGGGAAAGCTTCGAAGTCGTGATAAAAATATCGTCGTCTATTTCCTTTATCTCGAAGTTTTGATCTTCAAATCCTCCTGCAATAACCGCCCAAGAGCTATCCGGTATGAAGATTCCATCTTTTGACATTCTGATTCGTATGACGTCCGGTTCAAGAATAATGATCTGAACAACGGCTGGCTTTGTAAAAATTTTAATTCCATCTATTAAGCGTTCGAATCTATCAATATTACCGATAGAATGCCACTGGCTGTAAGATATAGCAGTAGAAAGGATCAATAAAAGAATGATGCGGCATGATATAAAGAACTTGTTAATTTTCATTTGCTGGTAACCTCCAAAAGAAATATGATCATAATGTTAACTAAACATTATAAAGTTGTTCCAGTTGAATTATCGAAGAAATGTAATTTTGAAGTATCGAAATAAAGGTCAGACATTTTTCCAGTTTCTGGTTTGATATCTGCCGCAATGCGAGAAATGTATTGCGTTGATGATTGTGTGAGTGTGAAGTAGACAAAGATCTCATTTCCGACTGGTTCAGTAATCTGAATCAATGTTGGTATTTTATAAGCATAATCATTTTGGGGTTTAATTGAAATATGTTCAGGACGAATGCCAAGTGTTACCTCGCAAGGTGAGAGCCGTTCAAAATCTCGAGGATGAATCGGTAATGAAAAATGCTTTGAAGTCTCTTCAAATAATAAGGTATCCAATTTAATTAATCTGCCGTCAAAGAAATTCATAGTTGGACTTCCAATAAATCCGGCAACGAACTTGTTAGCTGGCTTGTTGTATATCGATAGTGGCGAATCAACTTGCTGGACAATACCTTTGTGCATCACAACTATCCGATCTCCCATCGACATTGCCTCGATCTGATCGTGTGTCACGTAGATCATCGTTGTTTCGATTTTTTTGTGAAGTCTAGAGATTTCGGTTCTCATCTGAACACGAAGGTTCGCATCGAGATTGCTCAAAGGTTCATCGAACAAAAATACTTTTGGTTTGCGAACGATTGCTCTTCCAAGTGCAACACGCTGTCGTTGACCGCCGGAAAGCGCTTTGGGTTTTCGCTCCAGCATCTCCTCGATACCGAGTATAACTGCTGCTTGATGAACTCGTTGTTGAATTTCTTGTTTGGGATATTTACGCATCTTTAGCCCGAAAGCGAGATTTTCATATACCGACATGTGAGGGTAGAGTGCATAATTTTGGAATACCATTGCGATGTCTCTATCCTTCGGTGGAACATCGTTCACGATTATGTCATCAATAAAAATTTTACCTTCAGTAATTTCTTCCAAACCAGCAATCATTCGAAGTGTGGTTGATTTACCACATCCGGAAGGACCCACAAGAGCGATAAATTCCTTATCTTCGATTATTAGATCGACATCACTTACAACCGTGCTATCATCGTATTTTTTGGAGACATGTTCTAACCGGACACTGCCCATAAAAAATATTATAGTGATTATTGGAATATAACTTGGCTAAATATACTTACTCCTTCACCGAAACTCAAGTATTCATGAAATATTTATTTTACATAAAATGTGAGAGTATATGATTTTGAGGTTATTAAATAAAATAATATCTTAGATTTGATGGATACAAAAAAATACCTCATAGACACTCGACAAAAGCTATCAGAGACTTTTTCACGACATAAAGGGAAACAAAGTCGTTATTCTGTCCCGAACATCTGGATTGCAGGGAAACAGAATGCCATAAAACTCCAACTAATTAAAATCAATCCTCCCAGCTTTTATTTAAATGCTATTGATCATATCATCAATCAAAAGCAAACACCAATCATAAAAGGTCATGGTGGCAAGTGGACAAACAATGCGATCGTTTATAACATGTTAATGCGAACAACATGCGCATTCGATCATAATGGAAATGGTAAGCTGGATTTGCCAGTTAATGTAGAAGGGTGGAGGGAAACGGGAACATTTTTGAAAGCAACCGTTATTCTACCTTATGTAAAATCGTTAGGTGCTAATACAATCCATCTTCTTCCGATTACATCGATTGGTTTGGATGGAAGCAAAGGCACACTCGGTTCCCCATACGCAATTAAAAATCCTTACAAACTTGATCAAAATCTAAACGAGCCAAATGCTGGACTGATTGTTGAGGAAGAATTCAAACTTTTTATGCACGCGGCACATCATCTTGGCATCCGGGTAGTTGTTGAATTTGTATTCCGTACTTCATCAAAAGATAGCGACTGGATAAAAGAACACCCTGAGTGGTTTTATTGGATTAAAGAAAAGATAAAAGATCGTAAACCGCATCATTATGACGAAACAGAGTATGGTAATCCAATCTTTACTGAAACGGAATTAAAGAAAATTCTTGGCGATGTAGAGAACGAGAAATTATCTGATTTAGTACCTCCGCACAAGATTTATCGTGATATGTTTACATCTCCACCGAAACCGGAAGCAGTTAAGCTGGAAAAGGGAAGGTACATCGGTAAGCTTGAAGATGGAACGCGCGTCCGTATTCCTGGAGCTTTTGCAGATTGGCCACCTCATGATACTCAGCCACCATGGGGGGATGTTACGTATCTAAAAATATACGACCATCCAGATTTCAATTATATTGCATACAATACGATTAGAATGTACGATTCACGTTTAGCGAAACCGGAAAATGTGAACAAATCTCTATGGGAAAAAATTGCCGAGATCATTCCACATTACCAGCATACTTTTGGCATCGATGGCGTGATGATAGATATGGGGCATGCACTGCCGATGGATCTGAAGCAGGATATGATTCGTCGGGCACGGGGAATCAATCCTGACTTTGCATTTTGGGATGAGAATTTCTCAGTGCATGAGAATAGCAAGAAGGAAGGATATAATGCCGTCATGGGCTATCAGTGGAGCGATCAGCACCATCCTGAGAAATTCAAGAATATGTTAAGAAGATTTTCGACCGAAGGATTCCCACTCTCGTTCTTTGCCACAGCTGAGAGTCATAATACACCGCGTTCGGCAGCACGGGATGGTTGCATTGTATATTCGAAGTATGCATGGGCTTTAAGTAATTTTATTCCAGCAGTTCCATTTATTCACTCAGGATTTGAACTCGGAGAGACTTATCCAATAAATACCGGACTAGATTTCAACAAGGAAGCGTTAAAGAAATATCCACCCGAAACGCTTCCGCTTTTCAGTGAGTATGCATACGATTGGTTGAACATAAACCAGTTCATCGATTGGATTCAAAAGGTATCGGCAGTACGAAAGAAGGATCACGACCTGATTGTTGATGCTTCACCAAATGCATTTATATGGATTGAGACACATCAAAAGGATGTTATTGCGTTTGTCAGGAAATCGGATATACAAAAGCATCAGCTTCTCGTAATCGCAAATACGAATATGATTGAGAAAACTGATTTACATTTGAAGATTGAAACACATAAGAAAATGTTTGATGATCTGCTCTCTGGTAAATCATTTTCAATCGACCATAATACGTTAATTGGTAAGTTGTCCCCAGGTCAAGTATCAGCATGCGAGATCAAGTAAATCTGCTAAACCAATGGTCCGACTTATGGCTTAGCAATAACATAATAGAAGTTGGACTTCTACCAGATTGTATATGTGCGGAAGATTTACAATAACGACTGATAGAGTCGAACTCGTCCTCGAAAAATTTAAGGCAGAAGTAGCACCGGGCTTTGAAGGTTATAAACCACGTTACAATGCTGCACCCGGTCAATCGGTTCCGGTTATCGTATCGAAAGAGGGCAAACGGTATCTTACAAATATGTTTTGGGGATTCATTCCACCCTGGGGAGAGAAGAATAACGGCTCAACTACTTCGCAAGCAAACATCAGAGATGATACAATCGAAAGGAATAGTTTCTTCCGAGAACGATTGCTAACCAATCGCTGTATTTTTGTTGCTGACGGATTTTATGAGTGGAAGAAACCGATAGGATACGAGCATCTTGTGAGGGGTGAAAAATTACCAAAAGGTGTAAAGAAAATCCCTTATCGTATAATCATGAAGAATAAACAACCGTTTGCGCTTGCCGGTTTGTGGCGTTCGATTGAAATCGAAGAAAAGAAAATTGTTACTGCGGGTATTATTACCACACAACCAAATACTTTGATGACACCTATCCATGATCGTATGCCGGTTATTTTGAGCGATAATGATTTAAAGTTCTGGCTTGAAACAGGTGTTAAAGATTTCGAAACACTCTACGGTTTGTTAGATCCTTATCCTGAAAATGAGATGAAAGCGTATATTGTATCAACAGCTATGAATAACAGTAGGGATGATACGCTGGCATGTATTGAACCTGTAACTTGAATCATCGCTTTATTCAGACTGGGAAGCAATTCACTGCTGACCAAAAGAACTAGTCGGAGGTAGAACATCCTTCTGGAAAAGGTAAGTCTTACATGGAAACAGCACCGCTAACCTCTTTATGTGACTCACTTACAGGTGCGGTTCGATTTTGAAAGTGAGCCGAATGTAGACCCATGGTTAAATATAACACTGGTTTCTGTTTCTTCATCCTTCCAACCTTAAAATAACTTACCAATTTCTCAAGATCATATCCAAAAGGAGAGAGAAGCGTTTCCACCGCTTTCAGCAATAGCTCTGTGTATTTTTCAATGTCGTACCCATCCTCGTGCTGATAGGTAAGCAGACTCTTTGCTTTTTGGGGATCGCGCTTTCCCGTTTGATCGACAATGACATATTCAATGACTTCACCTGCCTGAATGTTTACACCAAACTGTGCAAGCTCACGCACAACCATTGCGTTGACATTATTGTTTGCATATTCACCAGCATCTTTTTGAACTCTTCGCCTAAGCATCAACTCTCTCGGATCAACATTACCAGCACGCAGCTCACGAAGGTAAAATCCTGCCTCCTGCAAAAGCTGAGGCACTAATTCTTGAACATCGGAAATACTTTTTGCTCCAGAAAGCATCTCAAGCAATCGCGCTTGCATCTTTTTAACGTACGGCGGCGAATCTTTTCGTCGTGTCTCAATGCCACGCATCTTAATTTCACCGTGGTTGTACCAGCCGACGTACTTTTGTGCCGCTGGAATTCTGGGATCAATTTTTGAGCTTGGGAAAAGAATCCAGTTATAAATTCCCTCCAGCGAAATATTCACTCCAACCACATCCTTAATTTGCTTGGAAAGTTTTTCATAATCCTTGTGAGTTGCGCCAGGGTTTTTTAACCACAGGCAATCGATAATGGCGTGGACGAGGTGGTAACCGTTTGCTTCGGCAATTTCTTTGGCGGTAAGAAGCGCCTCTCGTGAAAAAGCGTTTACAGATTCGTGTGCTTCAATCCGTCCGAAGCGGGCGTTCTTGTATCCAAGATAACCGAAGCATGTAACGAGCATCCACTTCAGCGCATTTTGGCGGCGCTCGTACTTCTGGTGCTCGGCGAGTGTTGTTGCCGCTTTCTTCCGTGCTTTGTAGTAGGCGCGTTTCTCAAGAACGGGCTTGAGCGTCGTTGGTACAATCCCGCGCCGCTTCTCGCAGATTGTATAACCAAGCTCCGGCACTTTGTTGTTGTGACAACATCGGCAATTTATTGTTTCAGGACTTATATTATGTATCTCCATCAAGCTTGGATACATGCTGGCAAAATCAAGCTCAGCAACATTCTCGTGATAGCCAAGTTCAGGCATAAAGACAAGTCCACCGCGATCACTTAGCAGCAACTCATCAGCAGTTTTAAAATCTTCGCCTTCTTTCTTTTCGGCAGGAATAAGGATGTTATTTCTGTATGCGTAACTCATCTGCATGCTTGCCAGTCCTGTACCGATAGCTGCACGTGATTGCTTTTGCATCGGCAGTTGTGTAAGTCGCGCAAGCTCGACAACGCCTTCAATGTCCGATTCACCCATGATGAAACTATTCGCGGCATCCATGTGCCATCGTCCCGCCAGCATAAACGCAGCATCGCGGTGAATAACCTGCCCATACGTCCAATAACTTCGCTCTTTGGTATGGAAGTATCCCTGCGATTGATCCCGGTTCAATAAGAGCGGAATCTGGCATTTTATCGATGCATTTAGAAGTGTTGGTAAAAGTGTTGCATCGCCCCAATCGGAAATTATGAGATCGGGATCGTAATTGTAAAGATGCCAGTTGATAGAATTGAGAACTTCCCCAGGATCGTTCTGTTCGATGGCGTAGGTTCTGCCCTCGTAATTAAGCTCGAGGTTCAAGGATCGGGAGAACTTTGTTGAGAACTCTGTGTTATGCAATTGCATAATGCGTAGGTCAGGGACTTTGTAATTGCACGCATCAAATTTATCTTCAACAATGATTTGTTTTAGGATGTTGTTTTCATCGATGTGGAATTCGCAGCGAGCAAGAGGGAAAACCTGCCGGTCGTACAAGTACATTTGTGCAACAGGGATGTTGCTGTTGTAGAAAACGAAGTGAGGGAAGAATTTCTGAAACGTCCACACGCAGTTGTTCAGTTGAAGCGGATTGTGGACGGTGATCTTGGTAACTTCCCACTCTTCACCGGAAAATAACTCAAGTTTTTTCTCTTTACCAATTGTTACTGGAAGTTTGAAACGTTGAGCAAGAGGCACAACTCGTTTCACGTCGCAAGCATCAAGTTTCAAATAAAATGAGGGATGGAATGGATCAAAGCAGCGATATGCTTTACCATTGTCTCCGATTATCCAGATGACCATGCCGCCGCGGGCGGGGTAGAGGTCGAAGAAAAAGCCCTGTAAACGGTGGGTGGTGAGTGGTGAGTGGCCATAATATTAAGTCAAAATACAAAAGTCAAAAGTAAAAAAATCACTCTATGCTCTAAGCTCATCACTGATATCGGACACCTGACATCTTTCCCCCACTCTATTATCCCCAAATTCCGCTTTTTCAACCCTCAATAGCTTTTCAAGCTGCCTAATTTTCTTATGTTGTTCCAATAGCATGCACATTAGAATAGTTTCAAGGGGGACCTCATTGGTTATAAATGCGCCGGCGGCAAGATGAAGCTTTGGTGCACGCCAGAGTTCATCAAATAATTGCTGGTCTTCCTTTCTCAGTCCTCTGCGAAATTTGCTCCATGCATCTCTATTTTTATCGATGACGAGCGTGAATGTATCGTTGTTTCGTCCCATAATTGTTTTCTCCTTTCTTCTTTCAGTTGAAATCCGCTTTCATTTATCTCTAAAATACCCACATTATCCACTGCATTTTTGACAAGTTGAAAAAGATTTTCTTTGCCATTTGGCAACTCGGCAACTTCAGCATCAGCAATCAGGACGTGGATGTTTTGCTTAACTAACTCTCGAAGCGTTTGCATAATGCGTCGTAGACTTTGCTGACACTCATGCGGTTTCACCTGTTCATCGTAATAGGCACCCAACAACCCAAGAATGATGACGATCCGGCAAGGATGAGTTACAAGAAAACGAGGGAGCTTTGTTGTGATTGCTGCTTCTGTTTGAAATGCTGTGAACGAGCGGGTAACATGTGTCCGACTCAGTAAAAGTTTTGGTGTGATGCCCAGCGACTCCGCAATCTTTGCGAGTGTGTAACTGTTGAAGCGCACTGCTCCATCTATGACTGCAATTGGCTGTTGCGCCGCACTGCCGATGATAAGTCCGACGGTAAATACACCCGAATGTCCGTGTAGTAAGTGAAGCTTAGCCGGTTGTGTCTGAAATTGCCGGGCAACAATGCTGAAATCAGCAAGCGGTTTCAGTTCTGTAGTATGTTGTTGAGGATAGCTCATAAAATTCTAAATTCGAATATCGAATCTCTAAACAAATCCCAATCTCTAAAGTCGAATAACCAGACAGCATTGTCAATACAAAGGTTTGGTGCCTGAAATTTCAGATTTCGATATTGCTTAGTATTTAGGATTTCTTTCTTTAGATTTTCTATTCTATGATACGACAAATTTGTCTATTTGTCAAGTACCAAATCGATAAAAATGTCTCTTCAGTTCTGCTTCATTGAAACCCGCTGGGTGGATAACCTGTTGGTTGGTAACTTTGAAAAGTATCCCAGAATTTGTATCTTTGACCAGGATTAACATGATTAATAGCCAAATATCAGGTGGATGAAATATGAAAACGAATGGTATGGATGAGATAAAGTCTGCAAAGAAATCTTGGACCGAAAAAGCGAATAAGATTAAAAGTCTGCCATTAAAGTTCACAACAGTTTCTGGTGAGCCAATCGAGATGCTCTATACACCGGATGATATTGCACATATCAATTATCTTACCGATATCGGTTTTCCGGGTGAGTTTCCGTACACACGAGGAATTCATTCTAACATGTACCGTGGTCGGTTCTGGACGATGCGACAGTTTGCCGGTTTTGGTACACCGGAGGATACGAACGAACGGTATCATTATCTCCTCAAACACGGACAAACAGGTCTCTCCGTTGCATTCGATCTTCCAACACTTATGGGACGTGATGCTGACGATCCACAATCGCAGGGTGAAGTTGGAATTTGTGGTGTCGCTATTAGCTCACTTGCCGATATGGAAGTTCTCTTTAAAGGTATAAACCTTGCTGATGTATCAACATCAATGACTATCAATGCACCAGCAGCAATGCTTCTTGCATTTTATATTGTCGTTGCTTCAAAACAGGGGGCAAAACCAGCACAACTTCGTGGAACAATTCAAGCCGATATCTTAAAAGAATACATTGCACAAAAAGAATGGATATATCCTCCACATCCTTCTATGCGTATCATTACCGATATGTTTGAGTATTGCACTCGTGAGATGCCGCAGTGGAATCCGATCTCCGTGAGCGGCTATCACATCAGGGAAGCCGGTGCGACGGCTATCCAAGAGCTTGCTTTCACACTTGCCGATGGATTCGCTTATATCGAAGCCGGGATTGCAAAAGGTTTAGATGTTGACGAATTTTCACCGCGATTGTCATATTTCTTCAATTCGCATCTCGATTTTTTTGAGGAGATTGCAAAATATCGTGCAGCCCGACGTATATACGCTAAACATATGCGGTATAAGTATGGTGCAAAAAATCCGCGCTCGTGGATATTAAGATACCATACTCAAACAGCAGGATGTTCTCTTACCGCGCAACAGCCCGAGAATAATATCGTCAGAACTGCTTACCAAGCACTTGCAGGAGTTTTGGGTGGAACGCAATCTCTCCACACGAATTCTATGGATGAAACATTAGCACTACCTTCAGAGAAGGCAGTTAAAATTGCACTTCGCACACAACAAATTATCGCTCATGAAATCGGAGTAACGAATACAATCGACCCGCTTGCTGGAAGTTATTTTGTTGAAGCGCTTACTAATAAAATGGAAAAAGGGGCTGAGGCATACTTCGAGAAAATTGAAGCGCTTGGCGGTGTAATCCCTGCAATTGAAGCCGGTTTTTTCCAGCGCGAAATCGCTGATGCTGCCTATCGTTATCAACAGGAATTGGATAGGAAAGAAAAGATCATCGTCGGTGTTAACGATTATGTAGAAGAAAATGAAAAAATCGAGATTCCGATTTTATATATACCTCCCGAAGTCGAAATAAAACAAAGAGAACGGTTGGCACAAGTTCGAGGGAGTCGAGACCAGCAAAGAGTTATTGAAACCCTTGATGCACTACGGATAGCGGCAGAGGAAGGAAGGAATCTAATGCCGCCGCTTATCGAATGTACAAGGGCGTATGTTACGCTTGGTGAGATGTGCAATACGCTTGCGGAAGTGTTTGGTGTTTACGAAGAACCGGCGGTGTTTTAAACTTGAATAATTCATTCGGATATATACTAAACTCGATGAGGTTCCAACAGTGGATAAAGAATCTCTTTATCTTTGCCGCTTTAATTTTTTCTGCAAATCTTTTTAATACTCAAGACCTGTTGCTTACAATAGTCGGTTTTATCTTATTCTCCATAGCCGTCAGTGGTGTGTACATTTTTAACGATATTATTGATCTTGAAAAAGACAAACTCCATCCTCTAAAATCCAGACGTCCGCTACCGTTTGGAAAATTATCTGTGAAAGCAGCATCTATTGCTTCGATTATTCTTGTATTGATTGGTCTCTTGGGTGCGTTTGTTTTAAAGACAGAGTTTGGTGTGGTCTTATCGATTTACGTGATAATAAATGTTTGGTATTCGTATCAATTGAAAGGTATAGTTATTTTAGATGTCATGACGGTTGCAACTGGCTTCGTCCTTCGTGTGATTGGTGGTGCTGTGCTTATTGGTGTCCCGACATCGGAGTGGTTGATTATTTGTACAGTATTACTCTCTCTGTTTTTAGGATTTAGTAAACGACGCCACGAAATTTTAATTCTGGAAAACCTTGCAAATACGCATCGGTCGGTGCTACAGCACTATAATCCATATTTTCTTGACCAGATGATCGGAATTGTTACGGCAACTACGGTAATGTCGTATGCGTTGTATACGATTTCGGAAGAAACTATACATAAATTTGGAACCAAGCACTTGATTTATACAGTTCCATTTGTACTTTATGGAATATTCCGTTACCTATATCTTGTTCACAAAAAGGAAGAGGGTGGCAATCCGACAAAAGTGGCTCTAACGGATCTGCCGCTACTTGTCAATATCGTTTTGTGGATAGTAACTGTCACGATTATTATTTACGTAAAATAAATCATGGCAAAGTCAAAAGTTGCGGTTCTAAAAACCAAACCGGAAACAGTTTTAGAAGATATAGACAAAGCAATGAGATTGGCTGGTGTCCAAGATGCACTTGTAAAAGGCGCGACGACAATCTTAAAAGATAACATCTCATGGCATTTCCCGTTTCCTGCCGCTAATACAACTCCCTGGCAATTGGAAGGAACTATTCGTGCTCTAAATAATGCTGGTTATCATGACCAAGTCTGCGTGCAGAATAAAACAGTTGTAACCAATGCATTCAAGGGTGAGGACCTTAATAACTATATTCCGATATTCAAAAAATACAATATACCGGTTTTATATAATTTCAAAGATAATGACATGCGCTGGATTACTTATACCCCTAAGGCACGGATGCATGTTCTTCCACACATTTATCCTGAAGGTATCAAGATTCCTGATTATTTTTTGGGTAAGAATATTGTTCATTTGCCTACAGTCAAATGCCATATTTATACCACTACCACCGGTGCAATGAAAAATGCTTTTGGTGGATTGCTGAATACCAAACGGCATTATACTCACAGTTGGATTCATAAAACGCTTGTAGATTTATTAGCGATTCAGAAAGAAATTCATACAGGTATATTTGCGGTGATGGATGGAACGACTGTTGGAAATGGACCCGGACCCCGCACAATGTATCCTGTTGTGAAAGATTATATACTCACAAGTGCCGA
>CAYGZC010000093.1:0-15659 GCA_964354225.1 uncultured Chlorobiaceae bacterium
GGAATATCTTACATCAGCGATAAAAATTGTGTATGCACCTCCAGAGAGGAAAAGTCCGAATAGCCAATACACCATGGGTACGAACAGGAACAACCCTCTAAGCGAAAACAGAGTAGAGGATTGTTTGATTAGTAACTCGAAGAAAAAATCCATATCCATGCGGGCAGCCATCTTCTCCATCATTAGTGTGCTGCCGGCGATACGGTTTAAAAGGAAATATATCGGAAGCATTATAATGAGACCGAAAATAAGATTCACGAGATAATACGCGAACACCATGCGCTTATTTTTCAATGTGCTTGCAAAACCAGATTTTAAACTTGTAGGAACCATCGTTGTCTCCAGGAGATTAAAAAACACTTGGTAAGAATGTGAAGAGATTCATGACCTCCGGCTGGTCAAGAACGAACTGCATCCAGAAAAGAAATCGAGCCGCAAGTTTCGCAAGTCCGAGACTTTGTGTTGCGATGGTCTTGCTGTTGTTCGAATAATTGACATCGAGAGGTATTTTCTGGTCGGGATCGACGTTTGCCGAGATAACTTTCACCGGTTTAATGTATCTGAATTTCTTCCACAACTCTTGCCCATCCCATTTTTCCCGAATTTTTTCTCCATGTTCAAATGTAATTTCCACTTCTACAGGAAACATAAATGTGCCGAGACGTCGGATATTTATCTCATTTAAAAATAATGTTGTTGAATCATTATTCTCGGTATTACCTTTGATTTCTTCCCCCGATACTGTGTCATCAGTTGAGAAAGTAAAATCATATCCTTTCTCTTTCTGCACCTCTGTAGATTTAATGGCATCGACGCTATAATCTAATGTAGCGTTCGAGTAAAGTGCCTGATTGAAGAACCAATCTAATTTCTGCTTTGACCCAAAAGATACGGCTGCTGTTGAGCTTTGTGCTTTAGCATATTCTGGTTCATCTAAATGTGGAGGCACATTCTGGGCAGCGACTTCGTTAGTAATTGAGATAAAGTCTTGTGTCTTAGGGTGTTGGAATCTCAATCGCTCAGAATATGTGCGCATAATTTTCTGCATCGTCTCTTTACCGAGATAATTCTGGAGCGTTGTCAACAATACCGCGGGTTTCATATACGAGTTTATTCCATAACTTCCTCCATTATAATACTGCCAAGCGTTTCTTATTGTTGGATCCAAATCGGGACCTGAGATGTATTGTGCTCGCTGAAATTGTAAATCGTTTATCTTTATACCGAGACAATTCAGCATGTTGCCATCGGTTCCATAATGGTCTGCAATAATTTGATTTTCAGTGTACGAGTTGATTCCTTCATCAAGCCAGCTTTCTTCAAACTCGTTTGAGGCGAGAAGATGGTACCAATAATTATGACCGAATTCGTGGATAATAACCATTTCAACCAATTGGAGACCGTCTGGTAATCCGTATGTTGTTCCTGCGGTTATTAAAGTCGGGTATTCCATACCGCCTGAGCCGCCTGCATCACGTCGAGGATCGACCACCGTGAGGTTTGGATATGGATAATCGCCATACCAGTTTTGATGATATTCAACCGCAACTTTCGCCGCTTCGAGGTGCCGTGTACCTTGATATGCATGATCTGGTTGCATCAAAACTCGAATATCGACATCCTGTACCTTACCTTTGAACTCGACAAACTCCGGACTTGTTGTCCAAGCGAAATCGTGGACATCTTCTGCGTGGTAGAAATGTGTAGCTGTGCCGTCATCGTTATTTTTAATTTCAAATTCTAACCCTGTTGCTCCAACAATATTTTTTTCCGGTACGGCTATCTTCACATTGTATACACCGAAGTCAGCAAAGAATTCAGAGTTGGCATGGAATTGATGACAGTTCCACTTACCGTCGATGTAAACACCAACTTTCGGAAACCATTGTCCAACAAAGAAATATTCTTCTTTTGCACCGGTTCGTGCAAATGGTGGTTGAGGAAGAACAGCAACAAAATTTATATTAAGGATGATTGAATCACCCGGTTGCACCGACTTTGGTAAAGGTAAACAGAAAACTGTTTTATCGTCTACATTGTCATCATCCGGATGGATAAACTCTATCTTTGAAGTTAAATCTTCACCGGATGGGAATTTTATCGACGTCACATCAATGAACCCCCACCCATCTTTATCCATTTTAGATAATCGCATTGAGCTGCCTAATTCTTTCATGAAAGTCGATTTATTATTCCTGAAAGCATTGAGATAAAGATGAAATTGTAGCTCGGTAATAATATCGGATGATTTGTTGAACCATTTCACCGTTTCATGTCCATCGAGTAATCGGTTTTTCGTATCAAGTCGAACATCGATGTCGTAGTTAGCAATTCGTGGACTCAAGGGTTGTGGGAAGATTTTTGGTTGTGCCAGAGTGTTATTATGATTTTGAAGGATCATCAACCAAACGATTATTAATACTTCAAGTTTTAATCTCATATTTCAATAGGTTATCTAAGGGTATGATATGAATTGATTTATTCTTCTAAGGTCAAGGATTCTTATTTCGTTATAATCATTTTTTTTGTTAATTCATACTCACCGGTAACTAATCTATAGAAATATAAACCTGTTGGCACATTCTGCGCATCCCATCGTATAGTATATACGCCTTTCGGTTTCTTATCATTAACGATTGTCGCGATCTCCTGTCCCAGAATATCATAAACCTTTATCGAAACATTAAAAAGCTTTGGTATCGAGTATGTAATTTGTGTTGAGGGATTGAATGGGTTTGGATAATTTTGTTGCAGCGTAAAGTTCACAGGAAAATTATTCAACATGGATTCGACTGAAGTTATTTGTGAAAGTGAGCGCTTCCAAATACCACCACCTGCAGTTCCCGCGAAAATAGTGCCACCGTAAATAATCAGGGCATGAACCCGCTTATTGGACAATCCGGTATTTATCCCAGTCCAATTCGTTCCGTTATTGGTAGAAAGAAATACACCACCGCCATCAGTTCCTACAAAAAGATTTGTACCCTGAATTGTCATAGCGGTGACTCCTTTATTTGTTAAGTCGGTATTCACAGCAGTCCAGCTTGTCCCATCGTTTGTAGAACGAAATACACCGCCATCGTAAGCACCTGCGAACATATTAGTGCCTCTGACTTGGAAAGCTTTGGTATTTTTATTTGAAGCTCCAATGGTTTGCCGCCATTGCACACTCACTGGATTGAAGAATAAAAAAATTACAGAAAACACATTGATCGAACATGTGTAAAAACAGTTATTCAATTTTAATACCTTTAGACTTAGAGTAAAGGGATGACGAAGTGTTGATACAATATAAGATTAGTTATATATAATATCAATTGCCATCTGAATGTCAACAACAAAGTTTAATATAATGTTGTTCCCATAAAAATATGAAGTGAAGGATCTTACTGATATGATGGTATTAAAATAAAACTGTTACCTGCTCTTTTATTTTTATATAAAAATAGTATATAATGCGATAATTTTACGTGATAATTATCCTTTCTGCTCAATTTTCATAAGAGAGCGCAATCGTATGTTCATAATTTCTTTGTAAAGACTTAATGTTCGCTCACCGCTATATAATCTTTGGCGTAAGGGTGCAATAACATTCAAGATAAGATATTTATCTACCTTACCATGGTTATTCATGATAAAGTTCAATCTTTCCTCAGCTATCTTCCAACTTATCTTATTCATTATTTACCCATTATTATTTCCAGATTACTAAATAGCATGACAAAAAGTAAAAGCATTAAACTAAGATTGATTCTTTTTTTTCTTAGATAATTCACCCGCCCTGATTCTGCATCGGTAGGGCACATTATTCGACCAGAGCGGGATGCTTACGCGGACTAATCACTTATCCACATACTCAATTTATAGTATTATGAAAATAGAATATGTGATATCGCATAATGGTGTTGTTTCAAATCAAATAAATTTTCAACATTACATCATAAATATAATTCCCTTACTCATTTTACTCAATTATTAATCTGGATTATTTTTATAACTTTATAAATGGTTTCGTATATTATTCCATGGAAAAAGGTGAAGTAAGAATATTACAGATCGAAAGTCTCTCCGGAGACGGGAAAGCTGTAGCTCATAAGGATGGAATGGTTTTCTTTGTGGAGAATGCCGTACCGGGGGATACCGTTCGTGCACGCATTTGGAAAATAAAAAAGAAATACGCTGAAGCTAGAGCAATTGAGATTGTGTCCCCATCTGTATTTCGTGTCGAGCCGAAGTGCCGACACTTTGGAATCTGCGGCGGATGCAGGTGGCAGGATCTTTCTTACGAGAAACAGCTTGTTTTCAAACATCAATATGTTGTAACATCATTTCAGCATATTGGCGGTTTTAGTGATCCGAATGTTCAGCCCGTAATCGGTTGTGAAAACCATTATTTATATCGGAATAAAATGGAATTTACCTTTTCAAATTTCCGCTGGTTAACTGAGGAGGAATTTAAACAAATTGGAAATCCACAACGGGAAGTTGCATTGGGGCTGCATATTCCTCAACGATACGAAAAGGTATTGAACCTTCAAGAATGTTATCTTCAGTCTGAGTTAAGCACGAATATCCTCAACTATGTTCGAGAGATATTTCGGGAATGGGATAGTTCTGTCTACTCAACAAAAACGCATGAAGGGTATTTGCGGCATTTGGTTATACGCGATGGAAAAAGAACAAAAGAGGTGATGGTAAACCTTGTCACAACTTACAACTTACCCGACGTAATGAAAAACCTGACGAAACTTTTATGCAAGCAATTTCCTAAAATAACAACGATTGTTAACAATATTACTGACCGTAAATCTATGGTTGCTATTGGAGAGACAGAAAAAATTTATCACGGAGCTGGTTATATAACTGAAAGACTTGGGAATTATATGTTCCGGATTTCGGCAAATTCATTCTTCCAAACGAATACAATCCAGGCAGAAAAATTGTATGATGTGACGAAACAGCTTGCTGATCTTGAACCGAATGATGTTATTTATGACTTATACAGTGGAACGGGGTCGATTGCCATCTATCTATCGGAGACCGCAAAGCGAGTGATAGGAATCGAAGTTGTTGAAAGTGCCATCGCTGATGCGGAGCGAAATGCCGAATTGAATCGAGTCTCAAATTGCTACTTTCTTCAGGGAGATTTAAAAGATCGCCTAACGAAAGATAGTTCATGGTTGAAGGAACAGCCTCATCCTTCCGTAATTGTTGCCGATCCACCGCGCAGCGGTATCCATCCCAAAGTTGTCGAACAGATGGTCAAATTATCGCCTGAAAGAATTGTGTATGTTAGCTGTAATCCTGCAACGCAAGCGCGGGATGCAAAAATGTTAGCTGATGCAAATTATAATCTGAAAGTTATTCAGCCGGTTGATATGTTCCCACATACCGATCATATCGAATCGGTCGCATTGTTTGCCCGTTAAGGAATTAGGATTTTCTGCCAACGAATATTGTTGCAGTACCGAATGTGAGTAAGGTTGCATTTGAATCTGTAAATCCTGCCTGTTCCATCATTGAAAGAAATTCTTCATTGTTAGGAAAGGTTGTAATTGATTCAGGTAAATAACTATATGCAGATTTATGTCTTGAGACAATTTTTCCGAGTAGAGGTAATATCCAGCGAGAGTAGACAGAATAAATTGGGGAAATAATCAGACCTTTCGGTTTTGTCAGCTCGAGAATTATGGAAATACCATTTGGTTTTAACACTCGGAACATTTCTCTGAGCGAGACGAGTCTGTCCGTGAAATTTCTGATTCCGAATGCTACCACTGTAGCATCGAAGACATTATTTTGAAAAGGCAGAGACTGAGCGTCACAGCAGGCAAAAGTGATCGAGTAAGGATGGATGTGTGAATGGATTTTTTTCCTGAGAACATCGAGCATATTAACTGAAAAATCCACCGCAACGATTTTGTAAGGATAAAATTTAAATATTTCGAAGGCAACATCTCCGCTGCCGGCGGCAATATCCAAAATCACTCCATATTGCTTATTTGGTAAGTATGCAATTGCTTTCTTTCGCCATCGAATGTCCATCCCAAAGCTCATCAGGTGATTTAGCAGATCATACGTTGGAGCAATTGCATCAAACATTTTTCGGACGTTTATCGGATTTCGGGGGTAAATTGTTTGTTTCGATTTGTCTTCCATAACCAGCCAATTTCTGTAAAATGGGGAAGAAATGCAAATGTTTAAAAAATATTCACGACTTGAAGAAGAAAATTCTTGCTTTTTAATTTTCTTTCTATTATGTTCATCAAGTTAAAACCGAATGCATAAGCTATATGTAAAATACTTAGTACTAATAAGTATTACTTATCTGATTTTCGGGGATGCGCTTATTGGAGGCACATCTATAAAAAATGTTGTTGCCTCACGCGTTAATGAACCTCCCAAGATAGATGGTATACTTATGGAAGATGTCTGGCAATCTGCGATTGCTGTTAGCGGATTCCAGCAATTCGACCCTGATGAGGGTACATCTGTTACCGAAGAGACATCCGTAAAAATTCTGTTTGATGATGGTGCACTTTATGTTGGCGTCATCTGTTATGATTCAAATCCGGAGAGGATAGTTAAGCAATTAACGCGACGTGATCGCAGTGTTCAGGCAGATCGGTTTTCAGTCATTATCGATTCTTATCATGACCACAGTACGGCTTTTCTTTTCAGCGGTTCGGTATCTGGTGTGCAATCGGATGGAATACTCTCGCAGGATGGACTCATCTATGATGTTCAGTGGGATGCTGTTTGGGATTTCGATGCAAGAATTTTATCTGATGGTTGGTCTGCAGAATTCAAAATTCCATACAGTGCCTTGCGGTTCTCAGATCAAGAAGGTGAATACGTTTGGGGTATAAATTTCCGCAGATACATCGCCCGTAAAAAAGAAACTGACGAGTGGGTGATGGTGCAACGGGCAGAGACACCTCCGGGAACAATTTCATCCGTCTCGAAAATGGGAAACCTCTCTGGCATCCTTAACATTCATCCTCCTCTGCATATTGAAATGCTTCCCTATCATGTATCGAAGATAAATTTTCTCTCACAGCCGTTGTCATTACCCATTCACCGTGAATATAAACCCAATCTCGGCATCGACCTTAAATATGGAATCACCAACAATTTTACTTTCGATTTGGCTGTGAATCCTGATTTCGGCCAGGTGGAAGTTGATCAGGCGATATTAAATCTTACAGTTTTCGAAACATACTATCCAGAAAAACGACCTTTCTTTCTCGAGGGTTCACAAATATTTTCTTTCGGCAACAGTTTCGATAATAAGCAGCTACGACTTCTTTATTCACGACGTATTGGACGGCAGCCAACAGGATACTATTATCTCGATAGATTTGATACACTTGTTGTTGGTAAGAATGCAACATTCAGTGAAAAACCGGAGGTGACCACGATTTTAGCTGCAGGAAAACTTTCAGGTCGCACAAGTGATGGACTTGAAGTCGGAGCTTTCACCGCAGTCACAGATCGTGAGGAAGCAGTAATAAAAGGAATCAACGGGACTCTATCGCCACCGCTCATGGTCGAGCCGCGGGCAAGTTATAGTGTAGTCCGGCTTCGTAAAAAAATATTAGAAAACTCCTCTTTCGGAATAATGGCGACTACATCACTCAAGCAGCAGAATTTTCCCAGCTTTAGTGGCGGACTTGATTGGAATATACGCACCGAAGACGGCACGTATGGATGTGATGCTTATATTGCAGGATCACTCAATAAATTTAATCCTACCGAGCAGGTTACAGGTTCAACAGGAAGAATTGCTTTTGGGAAACTTGGCGGTGAGCACTGGCTAACATTTTCTGCTTACGATTTTTCCACAAGAAATTTTTCTATCGATGATCTGGGCTTTTACAGTCAACCCCGAGAGCATGGAGGATATACCGCAATCTCTTACAAAGAAGATCATGCATTCGAGCCGCTGCGAAGGTATGCTCTAACTTCGCAGACCGAGTACAGGTGGAATTGGGATGGCGTAAATACACTTAACAATATCGAGCTTGAGCCGTCATTCGAGTTTCGGAATTTTTGGCAATTAATGTTAGATTATATTCACGAGTTTCCAGCACATGATGATTACAATCGTGGAATCATTGGACTTTATCGGCGCCCCAGTACAAATAATGTATACCTAACAGTGCGGACCGATAGTCGTCAGCCCGTCGAGGTATCCTTACAGACGGGATATTGTGCTTCCACGAAAGGAGCAAAAACTTATTTGACATGTCTGCAAAGTACAATCCGGCCGATAAGCTGGATCGAATTCAATCCTGGTTTAACTTATATTACAACGCGAGATGAGGAAGCGTGGGTAACAAGCCCCAGCTATCCTTATTATTATTATATTGACAATCAATATAATCTCTTCGGGAATCGAGACGTGGATCAGTACGATATATCGTTACGCGGTACTGTCACATTTATGAAAAACTTAAGTTTACAATTTTTTACTCAAATATTTCTTGCAAAGGGTCGATACACAGATTTCAAGAAGCTCATCGAAAGGACAGAATTTTTGCCGTTTGATTATGAACATTTATCCTCGTATTACAAACCCGATTTTAACCAGAAAGTGTTTAATGCAAACATTGTTCTGCGGTGGGAGTATCTGCCCGGAAGTACCATATATTTAGTTTGGACGCAGGCACGAAATGGTTACATCGGATCGTATGACAGACGATTCACTAAAGATTTTAGTGATGCGTTTATGCTTCCGATGGATAATGTCATACTTGCCAAAGTCACTTATTGGTGGAGCCTCTAAGAAGATTTCGGATTTTGAATTAAAAGTATTTTTTAATAAATAAAATACCAATATAAATACTACCCTAAATTAACCATTTAACCATTATCAGCTCAGCAAGCACCAACCTCACACCTGCCAAAGCAATTTCTTCAACAAACCTGCAATATTTTCGTACAAACTATCAGTATTTTGTCAACCGTTTAGTCTTTGTAATTGTCTAATCTCCAGAAATAATAAAAAAGGGATCCCTTGCATGACGGCTGCGAATGAGCAGCAATTAATTCTTCATGTGAAAGAAGGAAGCCATGAAGCGTTTCGTTTTCTTGTTGAACGATATATGAAACAGGCGTATAATATTGCATATGGCTTTGTCAAAGATCATGATGATGCTGAAGACATTGCACAGGAATCGTTTGTGCGGGTGTACCAATCAATTAATTCATTTCGCGGCGATGCGGGATTTTCAACATGGTTATATCGGATTGTTACAAATCTATCGTTTAATCATTTGCGGCAGAAAAAAAATAGTACAAAGCTCAATGTGCAGTTGATGAATTCAGCAATTCCGTATACATACAATAACCCGACCGAAGATCATCTCCAAGATGTTAGGATAATCCTTGAGCGTGAGCTGCACAAGCTTCCAACACTACAGCGCGCGGTAGTAATTCTACGCCATCTTAATGGATTATCCACTAAACAGGTAAGCACGATCCTACGATGTTCAGAAGGTACTGTGAAAACGCATCTGCACCGGGGTTTGAAGAAGATGAAAGCAAAGATGATTTTATTAAAAGATGAAGTGATATGAGCAGGCATTCAATTACCCAACATAAATTATATGATTATCTCCGTGATGAGCTTACATCGGATGAACAGATCGAGGTTGAGCAGCATCTCACCTCCTGCAAATTGTGTTCGAAAGAAGCGGATGAATTGAAAGCTTTGCTCGAGATGTTCATAACAGAATCTCAATCGATGTGCGAGGAACACTCAGAAGAATTTTGGAATAATTTTCCATTTGAAGTTGAAAGAAAAATTCAATCGACTGAATCAAGGAAACAGAAGTATTCGGTATCATTGTGGGAACGGTTTTATTCTTTCCTAATCGTACGGAATCGGCAGGTCGTAGCATTCAGTAGTGCTCTTGTTGTTTTTCTAATAGCATTTGTAGTGTGGCGTTTCTACATACCTGCTCCAGATATAATAAATGTTAAACCGCCCACTTTAGAATCGACACAGCTTTCAGAAATGGATCAAAAAATAGGTCAGTATTTCCGCAAATCGAAAACACTGCTTGTTGGCATCAGCAATATGAATTTAGAATCAGATCATCCCATTGACTTTTCAATAGAACGCAAAGTTTCCCGCCAGTTAGTAGATCAGGCACGCTATCTTCAGGAACAACCAATGGATATTAATTCGGCTAAGTTAATTGGAGATTTGGAAAGAATTCAGATCGAGCTTGCCAATCTTAAAGAAAACAACGATATCCCTCAGATCGAAATGGTTAGAAATGGTATTCACAAAGAAAATCTGTTGTTCAAGATACGCATGGCGGAATCGAGGTATGATCAGCCAAGGTTTGTAAATGTTAATAATACGTATATAGGAGACCGAAAATGAAATTGTTTATTCTACTCATATTCTCAATAATATTTTGCTCTCAAGCGCTTCTGCCGCAGGCATCGAATCAAAATGCGGGGCAGTCGGATGAAAAAGATAATTTGACAGATATGATCATATCCGAAGTATCCGACAATCAAGATGATCCTGCATACAAAATATACAAAGAAGGATACAATTTGATTCTTGAAGAAAAATGGAATGAGGCAAGGAAAATATTTGCACAAGTAACATCCAATTATCCTCAGAGTGATTATGTCGATGATGCACAATATTGGTCTGCCTATGCCGCCAAACATACGAACGCAAAAAAAGCAGTTGACGAATATTCGAAATTTATTAAAAATTATCTGGACAGTAAATATTATGACGATGCTGTTGCAGATTTGGCTGAATTGAAGAAGGAAAGATCCGAAGTGATAAAAAAATTAACCGTGAAAGGTGATGCGCGAGTATATGTAACACAAAATGGTTTGCTTATGAACGAAGGTGTACAGAGGATGTACATCGGTGAGGATGGTGTTGTCCTTGGCGAGGGACCCGAAAGTTTGGTTGTTGATAAACATGGAATAACGATAAGCGGGGAGGGCAGGAGTTTTCGATATAGTTATGGATTTGCTCCACAGTCAAGAACATTTGAACGTGCCATGAAGCTCTATACCGGCAGATTGAATCGTATACGCCTCAAGGGCAGAACGCTGGTCCCAATTCGGGCTCAAAAAATAAATGAGAGTAAAGATATTGATCCAGAAATACGATTGAAGATTGAAGCGCTCTATTCATTAGGTGAGGCGAAAGAAGATGAGAAATCATTTCAAGTGCTGAAAGGAGTTGCGTTGAACTATAAGCAACCGCGTCAGCTTCGTGAAGCTGCGTTAGAAGCTCTTTCAGAATTTAAAAAGCTCGATGTTATTCCGATCTATGTGGATATTGTGAAGAACGACACCAGTGAAGACATGCAGATTTATGCCATCGACTATATCAATCAATCCGATCGTGGTAAGAACAAAACAATCTCAATCCTGATTAATCTTTTCGATACACTACCTAAGCAGCGTCACGAACAACGACAGATGATTTTTTATTCTATTGCAGATATCGGCAATGATCGTGCAATTGATTTCCTTTCAGATATTGCACACCGTGATGAAAATTATGAGATGCGGCGAGATGCTATCTATTATCTGGGAAGTATTGGTGGAGAAAAAGCCCGGACTGCCTTGTTCGAGATTTTAAAAGAAAAATAAACATCTTTACAAAATATTTTTATAACTAATTCCCGTTTCCCACGCAGTCGATAACAATCATCTTTCCCCATTTGGTTTCCAAATATTATTTTCTTAGGTTTTACAATTAAATAACCTCAATATTCCCCATATCAGAGATTCTTATGAAAAATATCACTCTCTTGACTCTATTGTTTGTTGTTTCTGTTGGAATTGCTCAAAATATTAATATCTCGCCAATGACACCCAAACTTGGTCAACCTATTTATATTACATACAACGAAAATGATCCGAACTCTCAAATTAAAAATGTAAAAGAATTAACATGCGAAGCACTCATAGATCGGGATAATCTGGAGCCGTTTCTCATTGAAACTCTCATGAAAAAGGAGGGCGATGTTTGGAAAGGTTGGTTTAGTTTCAACGATACTATGGCGCGTTTCGTTGTGTTCCGCTTCGTCTCAGGTGAACAGAAGGATGAAAACGCTGGAAATCCGAAAAGCACAATTATTTTAAACAAGGATGACAAGCCAGTTGAAGGCGCTTACCTTGCATCTGGCAACTTCTATTTCAACGGTCGGTTCTGGGACTTCAAACGCTCTGTGGATCTCAATCGTGCGAAGATATCATTTGAAAAAGAAAAGAAATTCTATCCTGATTCTTGGCAGGCAACAGTTGGATTGTGGGATGTTGCACTGAAAGAAAAATCGGATGTTGAAACAAAGACAAAAATTAAAAATGAACTGGGCAAATTCACCGGGAAGTATAAAAACAATGAAGATGCGCTCGGCTCAATAATTTCTTGGTACGAGAAACTCGGCGACAGCACAAGGGCGAATAACATTCGTGAAGAAGAGATCAAGACGAATCCAGGTGGGAAGATTGCATTCCGCAAACGCTGGACGGAAACGGGGAAAGAAAAAGATTATGCCAAGCAAGCTGAAATGCGTAATCAACTTCTAAATGAATTTTCATCTTCCGATGTTAAACTGCGGCAGAACCAATACACAAACTTGTTTTCATTATATACACGCGCTAAAGAATATGATAAAGCGAGTGATATTATTGCACAGCTGGATCGAACCGACGCAGGTTATTATTACAATTCGATTGCCTGGCCTCTTATTGAGAAGGGAGAGCAGTTGGAAAAAGCTGTCGCCTGGGCGAAGAAAGGAATCGAATTGACACGGAATCAAACCTCGGTTGATAAACCACCTTCGATGCGGGCGAAAGATTGGCAAGAGAATATTAAATCAACTCTCGTTATGATTCTCGATACCTACGGTATGGGATTGCTCAAGCTTGGTAAGAATGATGAGTCGTTAACCGCTTATGAAGAAGCGATGGAAAAGGGGGAGACGGCAGACCCGGATATCAATACTCATTATGTGGATGCTCTCATTAAGAGTGCAAAATATGATAAGGTGGTCGAGCTAGGACTGAGTTACGTGAAGAAAGGTAAAGATACACCCGATATGATCACTCTGATGGAAGAAGCATTCGCGAAATCGGTTGCCACAGATAAAGTTTACGATTCATTGAGCACAGATGAGAAGAAAGGATTTGATGTTAAGCTTACTGAGGCAAAGGGAATAAAAATTGAGGAAATCCGAAAGAAACTTCTTGAAAGCCGTATCAGTAAATCACCAGCCGATTTTACGTTGAAAGATTTGAATGGCACACCTGTGACACTTTCGTTATTGAAAGGCAAAGTTGTTATCGTTGATTTTTGGGCAACGTGGTGCGGTCCGTGTAAAATGTCGTTTCCGTATCTCCAAAAAGTGTATGAAAAATATCAAGGCAATGAGAGCGTAAAATTCCTTGCTGTTAACACTTGGGAGCGGTTAAAAGATTACGATGCCCAGCTTGTAAACGCAAAGAAATTTATTGAAGATAATAAGTACACGTTTCCGGTTCTCATCGACGAAAAGAATGACGATCAGTTTATGGTGATTAGCAATTACGATGTTGATGGAATCCCCACGAAATTCTTGATTGATAAAAAAGGAAACATCGCTTTCAAGAGTGTCGGGTTCGATGGACCGGGAATGGAGGATGAGTTAACACAGCAGATAGAAATATTGCTTGGCGAGTAGCGGGAGTTGCCCAAAAAATTCAAAAGCTCGGTAGGCACAACCTTCATAGTTGCGTTTCCAAGCTAAAAACGCAGACATAAAGTCTGCGGTTACAAAATTTCTCCTCAGTCATCAGCTGTGTTGAGGGGGAGTTCTACTCCCGATTTATTTCGGGCTTTGTAGACTGCCACTTCTCTGGATGTTCATATCCCTCATCAACGGGTAAGTGCTTCCCTTGTGCCGCTTGATACGAGAGGATATCGCACAGCTCGTTTTCTAAATGCCCGGCGTGTCCCCTCAACCACTTAAATTTAACTTCGTGTTTCTCGCAGAGGTCGAGGAGTTTTTCCCAGAGATCGGGATTAACTGCTGGCTCTTTTTTGTTTCGCATCCAGCCCAATGCTTTCCACTTTGCAGCCCACCCCTTGTTAATGCTATCGGCGATGTACTGAGAATCGGTACAAAGTGTAACGCTGCATTTATATTTTAGTGATTCCAATCCAGCGATGACAGCCATAAGCTCCATACGATTGTTCGTTGTAAGACGGAAGCCGCCGGAAAGTTCTTTCTTCACTTTCCCATGAATTAAAATAACTCCGTATCCACCGGGTCCCGGATTTCCTACGCAAGCTCCATCTGTGTAGATGGTTACGTGTTTAAGTTGTTCTTGTTTTTTCGACAATTTTGATTCTCAATTGTTTGTAAAAATTAACGAGATGTAAACACTTACATACTCATTTTTCAATGCTCTACGAAAGCGATAACTTCTCACCGCACCACTGACAACGTTTTTACAAATGAGCGAATGTCGTTGGTGCGGTGTGTTATATAATATTGCAGTCCTCGGTTTAGGACTTCACACCGACCGGATGTCAAGCGCTTTCTCCCGCCACCGGCGAACACTCATTACATCGAACCGCTCGCCCTTGAAGATGATTCGCTTCACGGGCTTCTTGCCGTTATCGCTCTTTCGCACCCTGATCGGACGTAAGTTCTGAGGGAAAGAATTTCAATGCAACGTCTCGGTCGAGCTTGGTGTCTTCGGCACGGTAGACTACTCCCATACCACCCTTACCTAATTTTTCCAGTATCTTGTAATGGGAGACGGTCTGTCCTATCATAGTAATCTCCTGTTACTGCTCCCGCTACAAAAAAGCGGGATGCTCAAAGTTGTATCGACTCGCTGAGAAGCGCTCGTCGGCAATTTTGGCACTTCACCCAGCTTCTCTAAAATCTTATAATGCGATATGGTTTGGCCGATCATAATGACTTATTAATTGTTTGCTCTCAAAAATTCAACTCCATACCTAACCGCACAGACATCGGTGGCTGGAACTTCGTAGGCATTCCGTACCCCGGGTTTGGATACACCGGATTCCCCGACGCATCCAGATCGTTATAATGGACCTGATCCTGCATTACAACCTGTCTTTGACTGCCAACATGGAAAATATCCAGGATCAGGCGCGGCCGTAATTGTCCAAAATTCCAAAACGGCATTCCGTATGTTAAACGCAGGTTCAAATCCCACAGCGACGGCAGCCGCCCGGCGCTTCCGCGCGGGACAAGATTTACATACTGGCCATCGCCATGTGATCCGCTGAATTCACTCAGTGGCGTCCCGCTCTCCCAAAAAAACGATGCGGCGCATGAAAGTCCAAAGTCGAACCTGTAGGACACATTCACCTTGAATACGTGAGTCCTGTCGTTTGGCAAAAGACCCGTTGCGTTTGTGAACAGATCGTTGAAATCCCATTGAGGGCTTGTGTTAGGCATCGCCCAAGACCCATCCTGATCGAAAAGGCCGACGTAATTACCATAGATGCGCAACATTCGCTCCGCACTTCGTGCTTCGCTCATAAGCGTTGCGCATCGTTGCGCGGGCAAGCCCTCGATGGGCGAAGAGCCGTTCGCTCCGCGAACGTCGCCCATCATCGGGAAAAACTCCATGCTCGCTCAAAC
>CAYGZC010000094.1:0-8011 GCA_964354225.1 uncultured Chlorobiaceae bacterium
CAACTGTAAGCTTAAATTCTTTTGTGAACTTTCTCCTTGCTTCTAACATGAGACGTATCCTTTCTCCGAGCGTGACACTCGGACATGGTGGTCTCACCTTAAATACTTATTTTCTTTGTCTCATGCAAGGGGTGCAGTCCATTGTCCAATTAAAACCCCCATCAGTTGTGCGAAGAATTCTTCCTTGCTCTCCCACCGCCGTTCCCGTATTAGCATCTGTAAAGTGAATACTATTAAGATTAAAGCCTGTTCCACTTGACTGGTTTGTCCAACTTGTACCACCATCGGTTGTGTGAAGAATTGTTCCACCATCTCCAACCACCCACCCTATATTGATGTCAATAAAAAAGACGGCTTGAAGATCTTTAGTGGTCACATTCTTCTGACTCATCCAAGTTGCTCCACCATTAGTTGTTCGAAGAATTACGCCATACCCACCCACAACAGTTCCTGTGTTAGCATCAGTGAACGAGACGCTATTCAGCTCATAAGTCGTTCCACTTGTTTGACTTGTCCAACTTGCACCGCCATCAGTGGTATGAAGAATTTTGCCACGCTCTCCTACCACCCATCCTGTGGTGGTATCGGTGAAATAGACACTCCATAAAAAATTAGACGTTTCACTCCCTTTGCTTGTCCAACTTGTACCACCATCAGTGGTGTGAAGAATATTGCCATTTCCTCCAACAATCCACCCTATATTGGCATCGATGAAATAGACGCACCAGTGCCAGTATGATGGTCCACTCGACTGGATTGTCCAATTTGTACCACCGTCTCCTGTGTGGAGAATTGTACCGTTAAAACCCACAGCAGTTCCTGTATTGGCATCGGTGAACGAGACGCTATTCAACTCATAAGTCGTTCCACTTGTTTGGCTTGTCCACAGAGCGCCGCCGTTGGTGGTGCGAAGAATTGTTCCATGAGCTCCCACCGCCGTTCCTGTGTCGGCATCGGTGAATGAGACGCTATTTAGATTATAAGTCGTTCCACTTGTTTGACTTGTCCAACTTGCACCGCCATCAGTGGTACGAAGAATAGTACCAGAATCTCCAACAATCGTCCCTGTGTTTGCATCGGTGAAGGAGATACCTCTGAGCGAGTTTGTAGTTCCACTTGATTGGTTTGTCCAACTTACACCGCCATCAGTCGTAAGAATAATAGAACCAAGATCTCCCACTGCTGTTCCTGTATTAACATCGATGAAGGATATGTTATTGAGATGATTTCCTTGTGGGGAGGGATTTTGCCAGTACCAACCTGATTGAGTGTATGATTGGCTCAAAACAGTTAGCAATCCAGCAAATAAAAGAGTTAATGATTTGAATATGTGTTTCATATTTATTTCCTTCAAATGTTAAAATTAAATTGATATCTCAATTTCATCTCAGTAATAAAAGTTTTCTTGTTTGCGTAAACGTGCCTGCTTGTATTCTGTAAAAATAAATACCGCTCGGTAACTTATTAGCATTGAATTCCACCGACTTGTATCCTGCATCCTGAATCCCATCCACTAACGTTGCCACTTCTTGCCCAAGTAAGTTGTATACCTTCAATGTTACAAACGACTCTCTCGGCAACTCAAAGCGGATCGTTGTGCTGGGATTGAAAGGGTTGGGATAGTTTTGCCCAAGCGAGAACTCTTTCGGTATGGCGTCCACATTTCTTTTTACATCCAACGACCCTTCCAATCGTATAAGTTGCAGCGAATCCTCCGGTAAACCAATTGGCACTTCCGATTGATCATAATACAGCGATAGCTCACAACTAAATTCACTGCCACCTTCTGCCTTAATCTCATACACTCGCTGCACGGTTGAAGAAGTGTCACTAACTACACGAGGACGCGGAATACCAAACACCCATTTTGAAAATTCTTTTATGCTGTCGGCGATGATGGTATTAGTCGCTGTGTCTACACGGCTTGGGATTACAGTCCATTGATCTCCAAAACTTGAGGGAGTCGTATCTGGATATGTAGTTATCGTGATAAAAGATGGATATGTACCTGAGCCATCAAACTTGATAAAAGAACTCTGACTCTCAAAATTGTACGGCTCCAATGTACTCGGTTCTATGTTCCGTTTGATTGTACCTCGGAGAAACTTCCCCGGTCCTACCAATGCCTGCGGGAAGGATGCCGTGACGAAAACCGTATCGCTCCTTCTCAGCGACACATCACCAACCATCGTGCATTGATTTTGGACAGTGAAATTACCCTGACTACTCATTGTTGAAGTTGTATCGAACATGAGATTATAGAAATTACCTGCCATCGTTCCACCGCCGCTAAATAATACCATAGAGTGATATGGTATAAATCCTTCATCACTTAATTTGATAGCGTTTGGTTTTGAGAGATATGCAAATCGCTCATTGCTTCCGCCGGGTTGAATCGTCCAGTTACCGCCGACAATGATAGTTGTTGCCGCAGGTGGGCGGATTTCAAGCGTACCGTAAACAGTTACATCTGCAAGAACAACGAAGCGGGGTAGAGCGTCAGTGATTGTAAGTCTTCCACCAGAGAGAATATTTAGTGATGCAATCACAATTTGCTGCTGTACTGAATCAATAATGGGACTATGAGTTGCAGGGGCGATAATAACACTATCTCCAGGGAGTGGAATCCCAACAGGCGTCCAGTTGGTAGGATTGTGCCACGACGAATCGTATAATCCAACCCATGTCCAGGTTTTGGGATTGAGAGGAGAAATTGCAGCACACAGGATTTTACTTCCACAACCCACTGCATACGCTATCCAACCATCTCCAGATTTTACAAGTGTTCCATCGGATAGTCCATAAACAGTTGGATTTTCCCACGAAGACCATTTTTCTCCTCCATTTATCGTGTAAAGAATCACACCAGTTCCACTAACTGCCACAGCAAATTGAAAGTTCGCAATAGAAACACTCTCTAGAGTGATGCTTTTCGTATCAAAATTTACAGTGTGCCAACTCTCCCCTGCATCTGTTGAGCGAAGAATCCCTAAATTTTCTCCAACAGCAAATCCAAGGTTCTTGACATAAAAATCCACAGCCGTAAATCTAATATTTGTTTCGAATTGAACATTCCAACTCACTCCACCATCTGTTGAACGAATAATTTTTCCACTGCGCTCCCAAACCAATGATTCATGTCCAACAGCGACTGCAGTGTTTGAATCTAAGAAAGAAACTCCATATAGATCGAAATCAAAATTAGTAACCTGTTTTGTCCAATGATTGCCGCCATCGGTGGTTCGTAAAATTGTACCATTACGTCCGACAACCAAGCCTACACTATCACTTAAAAACGAAATACTCTCAAGGTATTCATCAATAAAATTTTGTTGAATATTCCAGCTGTCACCTGCGTTAGTTGTTTTAAGGATCATTCCACCATAAATGCCCACAGAATAAGCAATGTTTGCACTACTAAAATAAACATCTGTAAACAAGTGGCCTGGATCATTATATTTCTCAACCCACGTCAGTCCACCGTTGGTTGTTTTGGATATTTTACCTCCCGTGGCTAATCCTAGTTTATTATCTGAAAAACTTACTGCTAAAAAAAAATCCGTAATACCGTTAGTCTGCTTTTGCCAGGCTATGCCTCCATCTGTAGTTCTGAATATGTCTCCGTCTTCTCCGACAGCAGTACCGATATATCGATCAAAAAATGATAATCCATTTAATAAAGTGTTAATAGTTGCTTTATGTTCCCATGTTAAACCCATATTCGTTGAGCGGGCAACATGTCCATGATATCCGGAGATTGTAGCAACGCTATCGTCATGTATTACAATTTTTCTGTTATAAATCCCTTCATTTATTGAAACATTATTCCACGATAATCCACCATCAGTCGTGCGTAAAAGCTTTCCATCAGATTGAGATATTAGACCAACCTGAGTATTGAAAAAAGCCACAGTTCTCAATGGACCAATTGTGTCGCTTATAGTGATATTCAACCATGTATCCCCGCCATTCGTCGTACGCAAGATAATTCCTCCCCAGCCATACGATTGAAGTTCATACCATCCAACTATAATACCCGTATCTGGGTTGATATAAAAAACATCCCAAAGTTTACCATTGATGGAATCGGGAATGTTCGTATACTGACGAATCCATTGTTTTCCTCCGTTTGTAGTCTTAAAAATCTCACCATCATAACCAACGATTGTACCTCGAAGGGAGTCGAGAAAATGAATACCCATAACCCACCAGCACGAATCGATGCTAATTCGCATCCAAGTATCACCAGTATTAGTGGTCTTTAGAATTGACCCCGGTGTACCTACTATATAACCTATGTGGTCCGTTGGAAAACATACTCTCGTATACCACGTGAAAGTTCCAGCAACCTTATTGCTAACCGACCATGTAAGTCCACTATTGGAAGTCCGTATTACTGTTCCTCCTATCCCAACCGCAATTACATTATTTTCATCAAACATGTGAACATCTTCCAAGTGATTCCCCTGCGGCAGCGGATTCAACCATTGCCAGCTTGAAAAACCATCTGGCAATTGTTCTGCTTGGGGGCTCACATCTGAATGCATCTTTTTATATTCACTAAGGAACTTACGCCTCTCATCTCCCTTCATTTTTAAAAGCTTCTCTCTCAACATTACCTCGCTTCTTGTATACATATCGTTACCTAATTCCGAATTTTTACTCCGCAGGCTCATATCTGACGGATTCAGCCACTGCCAGCTCGTGAAGTCGCTGTCGGTTATGGAGGAGGTAAGCGGCGGGCTGAGGAATCGTTCTTTCAGTGATTGACCCTTTGCGCTAACAAATAAACTACCGATGATCAGAATAAATCCCAAAATATTTAAAACATATTTGCTGATTTTCATAGGTTACCTCTTTTTATTGTTCAAATATTGTTAAACGATTTACTTTCATTTTATCTCAAATATGTTAAACTTAACGCCAACTTTAAAAACAACCTGCCCTTTTAAACCATCCCAATCGGTTGATAATGGTAATTTTCCTGTCGGCATTTTATTTATTCCGTTATAACATAATCCAACTTCCAGCATCCAACTCGGTAAAAATGATGGTAGGTAGAAGTACGATATATTTATTGCCCAGGTTGGTCTGTCGAAGCGCTGAGAGATTGTGTGTTTAAAGCTATTTTGCTGAATATCGTTTAGATATTCTTCACGAAGCAATTCAGCTTTTTCGTAGAAACTCATGTATCGGAATTCACAACCTATCCCCAACCCGTGTAACTCTTCCCAATCATTTGGATTGAAGAAGACATATCGAGCACCAATCCCGAATGTTGAAAAATTCAACCAAGATTTTTGAGGTATCTCTTTTACCTTTTCTATATCACCCGAATTTAAATTTGTCGTTGTAACATAATCAAATTTCGGTCTGCCTGCATACCATCCATATTCCGCAAACCCCTCTATTTGAATAGAATGCGAAAGAAAGATGCCGGTGGTAATTTTTGGCATCCAACCAAATTCGTATTCAGATTTTCCTTGACTTGATAAAGTTCCTCCAATGCTAAATTCAGTACCTAAGTACCAAAAGGAGTTTTTCGCTCTTTCTCTCATATCATCCATCTCTAAAATATTAGTTGTATCTGGTTTAGGTTTTTCTTCTTGAACGAACTCGATAGGCACCTTACCTTCCACAGGTTTTGTTTCTTCACTAGTAGGGAAGATACTCATAATATCCGCACATCCCGATAAACACGAAAGAAAGTCCCAGAAGGATGAATCATCAGAAGATTTTTCTTCTTCTTTTTGTTCTGCCCTTGGCTCAGCTTTTGGGACGCGAACTGTTTTCGTCTCTTCTTTTTTCGGTTCTTTTCGATCCCGGTTCTTACGTGATGTATCTATCTGACAGGAAATCTCGATAGAATTATACCCATAGTTATCAGTACCATCCAATATAGAAACCAAAGGAGTGGATATAAGATATTGATCGCAAAGGATTTCTCCCCAAAAGAAAAATGTTCCCATCGTTAGAATGGTGTAACGCATTAACCTTAACATTGAATTCCCCATGTATAAGTTTTATTTTATTATTTAAATTGAATTAAAAATCGTCTATCACATTTTCCTTAATAAGATTCTTTATAAAATTGTCCTTGACTCGGGTATTGTATTCTGCCGCTGCCTTACTAGAACCCGAGATATTTCCGACATACCAACCAATACCAAAAAATCCTATAGCCGAGGCGAGCCCATAACTTTCGTGCTTGATAGCATCTCGGACCGACCAGATGAGAAGTATATTGATTATGAATGAAGCCACTCCCGTTTGCGATCTACCTGCATAAACATATCCGGAACCGGGAACGATTGCAGATAAAGCCCCTGCAATCCAAGGTTTCCGCGACGATAATGTATATCCAAGAGTGATCGAATCAGCGAGAAGTTTGCCGAGCGTTCCCCGATGAGATGTTGGATTTATTTGCGAAAAATATTTCGATGCTTTCTCCCACTGGAACATACGAGCGTAGGAAAGACCGATGCCAAATTGTGCTTCATCGTACAAGGGATTGTTTTGCTGAATATTACTCCACTCGATTGTTGATATTGCCTTCTGATATTTTTTCTGATGATAATAAGATTTACTGAGGATGAAATACATTTCGGTCATGAGCGTAGGCATCGATTCGAATCTCATCCGATTTACTTCCATGAATTTTTCATACCCATCGTAATCCTCGCCGAAGAAATAACATAATCCGATCTTGGATAGATAATGTAATTGCTTCGAGGAGTCTGTCGCATTAAAGCCGAGCCGCATATACTCGGTCGAGGCACGAGAATATTCTTTTTGCGTGAACAAGTAATCGGCGAATGCAGATTCATTACTATCCGGTTCATACACCTGTGATAGCGATTGGAATTGATTGGTGATGAACTTCGAGCTTCCATTTTCATGAATGCTCGCTTCATCCGAAGCGACAAGAAAAGGCGGATCGTACCACTTGATCCGATTGTTTATCGTCATTTGTGGATAGAGATGAAGTTCGTGTCCACAGCGCAACAAACGCTCACATGTCCCAGTAAATGCTGAATAAATCGGAACAGAATCGAAAAGGATTTTTGCATACTGGGAACATGATGGATACATCGGACATCGGTTTCCACCTTTTATTGGTGAGAGATAAGATTGATAAAAATCCAAGAACACGTTCGAGCCTGACCCATACATTCCAGAGGAATCCGAGACAATCACATCAGAGTTAGAATCTATGATCTCGACATCGTCAACTGTATTCCCATGTGGAAGCGGATTCAGCCACTGCCAGCTTGTGAAACCGCTGTCAAGTGTGGATGAGGGTAAACGGGATGAAAATCCCTTCCATCGCTGTTGAGATGGAGAAAGTGATATGATTAGCACTAAAGATAAAAATATATAAGGTAGCGATAACAATTTTTTATAAGATACTCCAATTATCTGCCATTGTGGAACCAATCCAAGTTATTTTATTTGTCCTCAGATTCACTTTCAAATTTTTGACTCTTCAGATCATCGTCATCAGATGGTTGTTTACTCACTTCACCTGCCACTCCTTTCGCTTCCCAGATTTGTGCATTAATTTTAAAATCATATTCACCATACGGTAGATCCGCTCCTGCTCCATTTAAGTATATTTCTCCAATACTATTTTGCTGCCATTTTTTCTTTAACAGCCACTCACTATCAACAGTCCGTTTCATAAACAATTGTATATATACCTGTGTAACTTCTATGGGTTCACTTCCCAAACCGGACGCATTAGGTCTGATATCTACTATAAGGTTTCCCATAGAGGAATAACCATCATGATCGTTATCGGTTTTCCCTTCCCACGAACAATCTTTTATACTGAAACCACTCTCAGGTGAATCACATCTGGATATATAAACGAGACTTCTGAAAAATTAGTATAAATATTTTTTAAAAACAAGCACCAAACCTTATTCGATGTATTATATTAAGAATACTACAGACGAAAGGTGGAAACAAAATGCGAAGCAACAAAATACATAATGTCGATTTATTTACT
>CAYGZC010000095.1:0-3834 GCA_964354225.1 uncultured Chlorobiaceae bacterium
GTTTGAGCGAGCATGGAGTTTTTCCCGATGATGGGCGACGTTCGCGGAGCGAACGGCTCTTCGCCCATCGAGGGCTTGCCCGCGCAACGATGCGCAACGCTTATGAGCGAAGCACGAAGTGCGGAGCGAATGTTGCGCATCACGGCAAACAACGACGCACAGAATTAAATCATGGTAGCTTAATACTTTTGTTCACGAGAATGAAAATTATGAGTTCACAAAAGTATTGCGTTGTTTGCCGAAACGTTACTTTGCAACCTTCTCCCAACCAACTTTTGAAAGATGAGCATACAAAATACTTGCCGCCGCCGCCGCAATCAGAAAAAACATCACCGCTGTTTGAACATCTCCCAAGATTAATTTTCCAAGTCCAAATAACACATTATATACAAGCACCACACCTGCCAGCCAATCAATAATCAGCTTGCCGTAACCGGTATCTTGCTTCACCTCAGGGATTTGATTGGCGACTGGCTTCCACCATCCTCCGGGATGAATACGGCTGAAAAATTTCTTGAGAGTTTCTATTTCAGTTGGCTTCGTTGTGTATGTAACCGTAAGCCAAATGATTGTAGTGAATCCAACAATTATAAAAAGCGAATTGGGGAATTGAATATCGGTTACAAACTTCACGTACCCATACGCGATGAATGGTGCAATCATTGCGGAGATTTCAGACCAGGCATTGATACGCCACCAGAACCAGCGGAGGATCAATACCAAACCAAGTCCGGCACCAGCTTCGATGATGAACGCCCACGCTCCTGAAATTGTGTTAAGTATTAACGTAACGCCAAGTGAAACAAGCATCATTAATCCGGTCGCTAACCGAGAAATCTTAACATAATGCTTTTCGTCTCGATTGGTTGCGAGAAAGCGACGATAAAAATCATTCATAATATATGATGTCCCCCAGTTGAGCTGGGTTGCAATTGTCGACATGTAGGCGGCGAAGAATGATGCAACAAGTAAGCCCTTCAATCCAATCGGAAGATAATCCCGCATAGCAAAAACATAACCGAGACGCTTCTCTTCCGGACCAAGCTGTGGATAAAGAACCAGAGATGCGAGACCGACGATAATCCAGGGCCAGGGGCGGATGCAGTAATGTGCAATCGTGAACCAGAGCGTTGCGAAAAGAGAATGCTTCTCGTTTTTCGCCGACATCATCCGCTGTGCAATGTAGCCGCCACCACCCGGTTCTGCACCCGGATACCAGCATGCCCACCACTGTACAGCGATGAAGGCAAGGAAGGATGAAACACTCAATGCAAGTGCGCCACCGATATTCATTGCTGAATCACCTATGACCGGAGTGAACCGGAGCGTCCAAGCTGGAAGTTTTTCGATCAAACCCGACATTCCCCCGATCTGTGGTAGTCCGAGGACAACAAATGCAAGCACAATGCATCCGAACATAGCAAGTGCAAACTGGAATGCATCCGTCACCGCCACACCCCACAATCCCGACATCGCCGAGTATACTGCCGTCAACAGCATTGCCAGCGCAACATAGATCATTACCTGATTGTGCGGGATACCGAACATTCCTTCAAGTATAGATGCCATCGCGAGATTAACCCAACCGATGATCACCGCATTGATGAATAAGCCAAGATAGAGAGAACGGAAACCGCGAAGAAATGCTGCCGGTTTGCCTGAGTAACGAAGTTCAGCAAATTCAACATCTGTCATAATTCCCGCACGACGCCATAGACGTGCAAAGAAGAAGACGGTGAGCATTCCGCCGAAGACGAAATTCCACCACAACCAATTTCCGGCTATACCGTTTTTTGCAACAAGCTCGGTTACTGCAAGCGGCGTGTCGGCTGCAAAGGTTGTGGCAACCATCGAAGTCCCGGCAAGCCACCAGGGTAAATTGCGACCTGAAAGAAAGAAATCTTTCATGCTGCTGCCAGCACGCTTTGAATAATACACGCCGACAAAAGCACTTATGATGAAGTAGAAAATGATGATGAGCCAATCGAAAGGAGACATATTAGATTTTAGATTTTAGATTTGGGTAAGATGATAACCGAGCTAAGATTTCCAACACCGATAGTTGCAGCGCATCCAATCAATGTGTACCATGTAAAATCAATATCAGTCCAAGCGTGGATAGCCAGCATCACTACGATGCCGGTAATAAAACCGATAAACGCATCCCTCTGGTTTGTTCGTTTAAATAATAAACCAAGAAAAAACGTTCCGAGAAGTCCACCATAAGTGAACGAAGCGATTTTCAAACCGATCTCCACGACAGGATTTTTGTTGTCGGTGAACAGCATGGCTCCTCCGATGAGCACAATACCCCAAATCAATGTGAATATTTTCGACCATTTTACTTCTTTATCCGGACTCAGCGATTTCCCTTTTGAAGTCATCTTAAATAAATCGAGATAAGAAGAAGAAGCGAGCGCACTGATGGAAGAAGACAGACTTCCCATCGCCGATGCGAAAACGCCGGCAATGACAAGTCCGGCAATACCAACGGGAAGATTTTCAACGATAAACTTTGGGAATATTTCGTCAGACGATTTCAAGCCAAGCTGATCGAACGGCACACCGCCGTAAAATGTATATAGGCACAAACCGAGAATCAGAAAGAAAGCGAACTGAAGAACAATTACCGTTGCATCCAGCATCAGTGCACGCTGGCTGTCCCACTTCGATTTACAACCGAGCAACCGTTGTACAAGAAGCTGATCTGTTCCGTGCGATGCCATCGTGAAAAACGTCCCGCCAAGCAATCCGCCGAGGATTGTATAAGGTGAAGAAAGAAAATCAATTATTCCGTTTCCAAAATTAGGATTGAAAATTTCAAACTTATTCAAACCGTTTGATGTTGCAAATCCAACAACGTCGTTCCAGCCGTTCGGCAGATGATTAAGAATAATAATCATTGATGCAACAGCACCGCTGAGATAAATGAACAATTGAACAACATCCATTGCCACAACGGCTTTCAATCCACCAACATAAGTGTAAATCAAAGTGAAAATACCGATGATAAGGATGCTTGTCGTGTAATCGAAACCGGTGATGATGTGAACCGGTATAGCCGTTGCAAACAATCTGACACCGGAGGCAAGTACTCTAGTCACGATAAAAACTGTTGAAGTAAATTTCCGTAGTGCTAAACCAAATCGTTTGCCGATAAAATCGTATGCAGTCTCTAAATTTCCTTTATAATATGCCGGGATGAAGATGATGCTGACAAGCAGTCTGCCAATAAAATAGCCGATAGCAATTTGAAGAAAATGCATGTTGCTTTTATAAGCAAGCCCGGGTATACTGATAAAGGTAAGTGTGCTGGTCTCACTTGCAACAATAGAAAATCCAACCGACCACCACGACATTGATTTTCCACCAAGAAAATAATCATACGAGGACTTTTGTGTACGGGAAATAAACGAGCCGATGATCGTTACACCGAGAAGATAAATAGTAACGATCAGGTAATCGATGGAGGAAAAACCCATCAGGGACCTTATAGAGGTAAGAATAAGGAAGGACTAACCGGTATCAACTTCTTATGCCTTAATTGCTTCCTCAATTTTTTTATTGATGGTAAATACACGATCGAGCTGGGAAATCCTCATCAGATTCATAACTTTATCGTGCACATGCACAAGATGAACATTGCCGCCGTGCTCGCGCATCGTTCTATCTGCTATGAGGAGTGCACTCAACCCACTGCTGTCGCAAAACTGAACTTCAGTCATATCGATAATTAATTTCGCGGCGGCTTTCGGTTTGCAGAGGATAAGAAATTCCGCCTTCAGCTCAGGCGCTACCGTAGCATCAAGTTTTCTACCGTGAAGTTTTAAGATC
>CAYGZC010000096.1:0-7422 GCA_964354225.1 uncultured Chlorobiaceae bacterium
CCATCCGCCTCGTTTTGCGCGTGTGTTGGACGTGTTTTGGCGTCCTTTTTTGCCTGCCATTGCTTGGCCATAACATATCAATCCTTTTTGAGCTGTCTTGCTGGTTCAAAGTTTCCGAATCCGTACGCCTGTCCCAATTCCTGAACCGCTATAAGATTTGCACGAGACTTTGAAAATACGAAAGGATCAGTTTTGCGAATCTCCTTTGCAATAGCGCTGTATGAATCCCCCTTGTCCAATCCGTCAGCGATAAGTTTCCGAATCTCGTCATTCGTTGTTTTGGATATAGACCCGTCTCGCTGGGATAAGTGTAACTTCTCAAGTTCTCTCAGATATTTTGACGCTGGCTCTGTCGGTAGATCAAAACCGATTGCATACCCTCTCGGCAACTGCTTCTTGTATTTTAGGATTTCGGGTTTTGCTCCTTGTTTTATAACTCAAGGAAGCACACGGACAAGATACGCAACATCCTCCTCATTCATTTGATCGATAAAAGCCTGCGTTTCACTGTGGATTGACTTTCTGTCAAAAGACTCAAGAAGCTGTGCAAATTCCTCTTTTTGTCGAGAGAAAATCTTTGCAAGTTCCCGAGTCTTTATAAGCTCCTGCCCGCGCAAGTAGCGTGTTTGAAACTCTTTATGCTCCATTTTTGAGGGCGTTAATATCATCAGTATTTTCAGTCTGTAAAGGGTTTGCCATTGCTATTTCGAGTGGCACGATAGTGTTTGTCACTGTGTATTCATTCATAAGCTCATCGTCCACCATCTCGTCGCCGATATACTCCCGAGCCTCATTGCGTGTCCATATCCCGGCTGTTACATTCTTGATTGCTACGTCGCACCGCTCCAATTTGTCATCGATATGATTGTCGATAATCTCAAACTCAACACTTGAATTGATAGGAGCAATCATAATCCCGAAACAATACTCAAGAAACTCCTCGATAGGTCGGATTGTGTTTTCGATGAATTTGCGATACTGTATTTCAGCGTTGCTATAGTTCACTCCCTGTGTGTAGTTCAGAATTATACGAGGCACTCACATACACGCGCAAATACGCTCACTCGTAAACTCTCGCTGTTTTTGAAAACCCATATCAGTGTGATTCTGTGTCAATGGTTTGACGTCGCGGATATTCCCGGATACAAGGTTTTTGTGCTTGTTGTGGCCACCCGAGAATTGTGCCTTGATAAATCACATCACCTGTTCTTGCTGTTCCACCGACAATCACTCCTCGAGAATATAGAGGGAAGAAGGCATAGCGTCATTCTGGAAAAAATAAGCATTCGAAATGCTGGCTTGATCGTCACCGAACACATCCGGGACGATACCCTCAAGCAAAGACATATAGAAAGCTGGATTGTCAAAATCTATGTTGTCACCGAAGTGTAAAATTGTCTGCGGTAAAAATTCAATCGTCTGGTTGTTCTTTATGTCTCGGTAGATATACTTGATAGGATTGTATTGTTTGTCGCACACTATCGACATATAGCGAGTGTCTAGCACGTTGAATCCGACAACCTTTTCCGAGCGATCAGAGCGATAGAGTTTCTCAACGAACACATTCCCGGATATAAGATAGTGTTTGAGAATCTCATTTTTAAGCACATTCCACCCCTTCCCAAAATTCAATACATCCTCGACGTTCTTGTCGTAAATCTCTTTTTCGTAGTCGCTTGACTCAATATGTTTGACAAGTTTCCACTCGTCTTTTCCAGCCGTCTGTTGGATCTCCTGCACACATCGTCGCAAGTCCGAATTGATACGATACATCAGATAAAAATTTTTCATATTCCTGGAAAGGTCGAGACCGTTTCCGAATCCAAGCATTGATTGAAAGGATGAATAGTCGGGCATATGATAGCCCTTTTCCTCCTTTGCTTTGCGAATATCGAAGCCGAGAAATTTCATAATGTGAAAATTAAGTGTATAGTTTCATTCTATATTGACAGAACGAAAAAGCAATTTTGACTTTAGAAAGTCGAGACGAACACATTTTTTGTGAAGCCGAGAGCGTACACCATCGAGTCAACATCATCATCGTGTGGTACATTCGGAAACGCCAAAAGGTTCTGCACCAGTCTTTCGGTACCGGGCAAGAAAAAGATTTCCCCACGCTCGAACGCTCATTCCCACTCCCTCAACCGTGTCACCTTGTCTTTGTTTGCCTTGATAAGATTGACGGCCATATTCTTGCGCTGTAACATTCGACCGATGATTTCACCTCCATTATTCGTCTCAATATTCACTCACGAACACGAATACCGTTTATATTGCTCGTGGCACGCGTTTACAAACTTTTCCTCGTCCTTATCCCTCCCCTCGAAGTAAAGCGTCGCCAGGACGAAGCGTTGCGCACCTTTATGAGCGCATATCGTCAAACACATAATATCCGTGTTTGTTTTCAGCGAGAAGGCAGGATCGATTCAGAAAACAATCCGAGAATCTTTCGGATAGTCGGTAGCGTACCGGATCGAGGATTGTTTGATGATTGTGTCACCATCCGCAAAAGGGATCAACATCATATTCTGATTGAATGATATGCTACCGAGGATTTGGCGCTTTTTCTCTATGTCCTCCATAGCGTATCGTCACGGCCACGTGATCTGTCCATCCTCAATAATAGCCTTGCGACGTATTGTCCAATAGGGTGACGCTTTATAATCCCGCTCAAAGCGTAGCACTATACCATCGTTTCGGATAATGTTCCCGAGAAAGATTATTTTTGCGGTGTCAGATAATCACCCGAGTAGTTCACCCTTGATCCAATTGTAGTTTTTGTCAATAATATCAATGTTAGAGACGCTTTTGTCGACGTCTATATCGTCGAGCGTCACAGAGTCTGGGCGAAACGTTCCATCCTTTGTCATAAACAGTTGTCCACGTGGTGACTCCCCGATCGACATTGCCTTGCACTTAATCCCATTCGTTGTGATAAACTCCGACACGCTTTTCTTTTCTGCTTCCTCTGATCTCTTGCCAAGTTGCGGAAATAAGTGTCAAAAGTCAGCGATAAATCTTTGGTTTGTTTGTAATTGCACCACTATTTGATACAATCGGTCGCTGGCTTTTGTCTTGTCGTAACAGTACCACATTTTGAAACGCTTTTTTCTATATGCTATATCATGAATAAATTTTACATTCGCCCAGAATGTTTTTGCAGACTCACGAAATCATATAAATAGATTGTTCTTATCTCATTGCATATCCTCGCACCACTCAAAGTGGAATGGAGCCGATGGTATGGGTAGTTTTGTGATAGGATCAAAGAAGGAATCGGGGAAATTATATAATCAAAAAAGATACAGGCTTTTTTCGAAAGCGTGTACCCTTCTTTTCTTCTCGGAAAATATCCATTTTATATCGTCTTTTTCCATAAAATTAGAAATGGCTTATTTGTCAGCCTCGACCCCGTGTTTTTCGTGCCTCATTATGTCGGTTTTCGAGTCAAAATTTGCTCACAAAAGATCATCTATTTTTTCCTGTTCATCTTTCGAAAGTTTTCACATCTCCACTTTAAGAGTTGCGACCTCTGTTGTTGTTGCCTTACCGATACCACGATCAAGCATTTTTTCGATAATATCGAATCCTTTACCACCGATCATATTTTTTGCTATGATGCGGATGAGCATTGGCTGGATATTGTCGTTGGCAAGTGTTGTGAGTCTGTCTTGTCATAGCTGGAGCATTGACATATAATTCGCCTCGATGTCAGCTTTTGTCGCCGGGGTGTATCCTTCTGTGGCAAGCTGTGCATTTACAAGAGCGATTCCTTTCTTGGGTCGTCCGTTTGGATTAGCTGTCTCTCATTTTTCGAGAGCGTGCAGCGTTCCTCAGTGTCTTCATTGTACCTTTCTCATAGCTTTGTTTTTACGTTGTAAATCTTTACTATAAACACAAAAACGACCATATCGTTATTCACTACGATAGATCGTTTTTTATTATTACGATTTCCATTTTCAGTATGTTGGAAGTAATACCGCCATTGTACCGAAAAAAATGAAAAGTCAATACTATACAATGTTTGTTTTATTGTGGATTGATATATTGTAAATCATTTTTTCATTGATATCCGCACACGTAAGATTGTATCTCTCAAATATTCTTTCTCGAATCAAACAATCGATAGGCAAAGATTCAATCACTGGATTATCAATACCATCAATGTGTTTATGATTCATAAAAATATACAAAAGCAAACTTTCTAAAAATTCAACATCATTCATAAAAAATAGTTTTACTTCATAAACTACTACCGCATAGAGAGGGCGAAGTGGGCAAGGTTTGACTTGCGGTATTGGACTCGACACCAATTCCTCATGGTTCGCACCACGTATGCACCCATATGCACCTACCATGTGTATCGAACATTGTCGCTCTTACTTGCTCTAAGTCAAGAGTCGGCAGCATTACCTGAGCTGATACAACCATTGCGGCTCACTGTCCGCCACCACTTCGCTCTCTCGGTGAGAGATATTAGCAATAACATCATCATTCTGATGGATGCTTTTTGAAACTTCTTCCACAGTCTCTGCAAATTCATCTCTCTGGAAACTTTATTTGTTCAATTATAATTTCTTCCATAAAAATGAAAATTAGAAATTAAGAATACTTTTTTGGAGCTCCGTTTGGATATTTTTTTTTGAAATATTTATTTTCTGAAGCTATCGTTTCTATAGACGCCCAAACAGAATCCCAATCATAATCACTAGCAGAATCTCTAGTAGAAACCCTAGCAGAAACCAAAGTAGAAACCCAAGCAGAATCACTAGAGGAAATTCTAGAAGAAGCCCTAGCAGAAACAAAAGCAGAAATTCAATCATAATCACTAGCAGAATCTCTAGTAGAATCGCTAGCAGAAGTCCAATCAGAAACCCAAGCATAATCACTAACTGTTTTATTATTTGTGATTTCTTTAATCCTTTATATGGTTTAAGCCATTTTACATTTTTGACTCTTTCAAGATAAGAATACTTTTTTATCAACTCAATTATTTGTTGGAGTGTTTCTTCGGATTGTTCGAGAAGGTCTTTTGATTGGTCGTAACTAATTGATTTAGGTGCCTTTGTTGAAATTGACCATTCTTCAAAATAAATTCCATCTCTATTTTGAGACCAGTCAAAAGAAAGTCAATTCAAAAACCTATGCAAATCCGAAAGAGTAGCAGGGTGTCAGATGATTTCAACACATTGATTTTTATTTATGATATATGAAATAAAAATTCAATTATCTTCCTGAATAACACATAATGAATTGAATATATCATTCCTGTGTATAACTTCAATTATTCAATCAACATTTGTTCGTATCAAACACCCAAAAGACAAGTCTTTCTTGCCTATAAGTTTTGTTAGTTCTAGTTGTAAGTCTGTCATAGTAGTGTTTGTTATTGCATATTACGTAAAATCCTTACTCTCTCAGCGATCTGCTCAGCCGATGAGTGATAGTGCATACATCGTCCTTTCTCGAAATTAGGATTATTTGGCTCATATAGTTGATATGTAATAGTTCCTCAGTTCTTTGGATTTACATATAAAAATCGATTTCCAAAGCAGATATGTTGGCACACCTTGATATGGTGTAGCAATTCTAAACGCGCATTTGTATGTTTTACAACAGAAGCAATAGCATCAGAAGTAAGTGTTTCTGGCTGTCTAATATAACAGTCCGATTGATTTGGTGTGTTCATTATTTCGAGTTATTAAGAATATTGTTTTGGTCTTCGGTACTCTCTCGGAGAGCGCGGAGAATATTCTCCGGGTCAAGAATGTTATTTTTGTTCTTCGTAATCGTGTACGAGGGTTATAATTGCGAAAAATAAGATAAGCAATCCAACGACAATATAGAATCAATTCATTGTTATTTTTTAGGGATAATACACTTTGTGCCTCCATACGGAGAAAAGAAAGGTGTCTTGTACTTTTTCTTGAGAATCTCGGCGTTATCTTTGATTGATTTTATCTGTTCAGTTAGTCCGGATCAGCACATATTGTCGATCCATTTTTCAGAAGTGGTAATGTTTCCGCGGATTCTTTCCATTCAGTTGAAAGCAAAATATTGAATCATTGCCCCGATGGTTATCCCGAAAATCAACACTATAACCACCAATGCTGTCTTTGCTGCAAGTGTATTATTTTCCTCTTGTTTTGCTTTTTCAATGTAGTCGTAATTTGTGAATTCTGTACTCATATTTTTAGAGAAAAAAGATAATGAAAGTGAGTGTGCCTGCTGAGAAGCCAACAACGAACAAGAGAAAACTACGCATTCTGTTTCTGATTATACCACTCAGCGACAAGCTCCGGCTCTATGCACTCAATCCAGTCGCAAAGGTCTGACGTTTTGACCGGTGTTTTTGAAAGTCTATCGAGTCCGTGAAAAATGTTTTTCTTGGTCTCGGGAGTAATGTATGTTAGTTTTGACATAACAAAAAAGAAAAGGAATAAAAAGGAACAAGCTCATTATATTCTATTTTCCCCGAAAGTCAAAAGATAATTTATTTTATTTGTTCAAAGTAATTTTCCAGGATAAGCATTGTGCGGACACTGACAGGCTTGAATCAATGGGCTATATTCGAGATTGTTGTTGAGTGTATACCAACAACCTTCGCAAGTTTTATGTTTCGCCCGCGTACCGGCGTCGCCAGGATAAGTTTGCGCACTTTTTCTTTGCGGGATTTGAATGGATCTTTCATTTTTTCGGTGGTTACCTGTTATAATAAGCCTGCTTTATACGATCCAATCAACTTTGAAAGCTGTTGTTCTGTAAGGTCTCGGCGTGACACGACGTTATTGTGTTCGTATACTTTGCGAATCTCGTCTGATATTTCGATATTATTTTTTGTACAATATAGCTGCATAAGTCATCCGAGTGTTTGAAGCATCTGTGCTTTTGGATCTTTAGAATCCGTGAATGCTTCTTCTTGTTTTGACTCCTTCGCTTGATAGTTGAAAGTAACATCGACCGGAAGTCAGAGAAGCTCAAGCTTGAATAATGCCTCTACTTGGTCCTCGGTAATATCCTCGAGCTTCACAACTACTTTCATAGAGACTTCGTAGGCTGTTTTTTTGACGAATTTGAGCTGGCTTTCCATAGTGGATTTTTTGAAAGAAAATAAACTGTTCTTCGCTGGCGTTTGACGTATGGCTTGTCGATACATATAAGATTGATTCCCAACTCACGGAAGCGTTGGCGCGCCTCCGTGAGTCTCGCTGTGACGTTCGCGATACGTCAGTTCTCGTTACGGAGTGAAAAAAACTCATTTCTTGCAATCTCTCGGTGTGAATTTTTGATGAGAAAATCCATCACTAATTCTGTTTGTGTCATACTACTTTTTTTTGAAAGAATAAACTACTCCTTGAAAATCTACTGGTACAGTCGGAAGTATCTCTCCTGTTGTTTCATCGACAAGGGCGTTGCCGTCAA
>CAYGZC010000097.1:0-3171 GCA_964354225.1 uncultured Chlorobiaceae bacterium
TTCTTCTTGCCGATACATTAGCGGGTGGAACCGGTGTTTTAACACGTGTTAATTTCTTCGATATTTCTACGAACGAAAATATCGTTTTATTGGATGGTCCATCAGCGGCAGCGAATACGATTGATTATGTTGCGACAGGAAATAATGCTTCAATCTCGAATTTTCCAGATGCTATATGGCCTACTAATGCACCTGCGTCATCAGGTGGCGGGGCAGTTCAATATTTCCGTAACGGAAATGGTTGTACACTAAATAATGATACTTCCACAATTGGTTGGCAGTGGAATATGGCTATGGCAGATAGCACACCTGGAAGGAAAAACCTTGGACAAAACTTTCCATGGGAACCGGCAAGTGATGGCGATGGAAATGCAACGATCGCAAATACTGGTGGAGGAACATTTAACAACACTCCTATTTTTCCCCGTAGTGCATCGGGACAAACTGTAACTGTTTCGATTAAAGGCACTGATTGTGGTACATTAGATAAAGTTAGATTATCTGTACCTGGAAACTGGAGTGGATATAGTTCTGCAAACGTATCAGTCGGTGGTGCTTTCGCCGGGAAAACTCCGACATACTCCGGCAACGATATCGATATTAGCGGTTTGACTTTAAGCGGTACACCAGGGACAATAACGATAACCTCACTCACAACACCGGCACATAGTGGAGCGGGTGACAACGGTAATGATAGTTGGATTGTTAAAACCGCAAAAAGCGGTGGAGTACTCACTAATATTGCTACAGCACCTGTTTCTTATGTAATTATTCCGATCTCAAACTTGAGAACAGGCGGTACAGACGGATATGGTAATAGTGATGTCGGTGGTACTACACCAGTACTAAATGGTAATATCGTTGTCGTAACAGGTACAATAACACTCCAAAATCGTATACTAACCGATGAAACATCAACGAGTATAATAATTCAGGATGGTTCGTATGGTGTACAAATATTTAAAAGTGTTGCAAACACATATGCTACTCTGGTATTTGGAGATTCAATTGTTGTGAAGGGTTCAGTTGCTTCGTACGGTGGGAATACTGAAGTTTTACCGCCAACAGCAACATCTCCAGATTTATTTGAAGTAGGAACCGGAATAGTACCAGCACCAATTATTCTTAGTACTGCGGCAGATATTAATGAATCGAATGAAGGCAAACTTGTTAAATTGAACAGTGTTAGTTGGGATTCTGTTGGTTCTGGAAATACTTTTATTACATTGGTATCAAATCGAGGAATAAATAATTTCGATGCGGGTACTGGTACAATGTTTTTGTCAAGTGTGAATAATACCGTTGGTACAATTATTCCAGCTTCATCGCCAATAACAGGGGCGGTTTATCATGCAACAGGAATTTCCGGTGCGGGACAACAACTTCATAAAATTGCTCCTCGTAATATAGGTGATATTAGTTTTGATCCTGCTGATGGTACCGGAACAGCGACTATTAGTCCTAATTCCCAACCTATTGGAGCGACTTCAGTTACTGAAACGATCGAACTAACAGGTGACGGAACAAATACAATCGGTGGTATGAGTGTAACGATTCCTCCAACCGGTTGGATTTGGACTGGAAATCCAGCCGATGCCGCATTATCTGGCTCAGGATTTGGTTCAGCTACAAAATCCGTCGGTGGGGATGGCAGTGTGGGTAATCCCTGGATCATTACGGTCAGTGGAGCTGCTGTGACCAATGTTAACATTGGTACTATCGCAATTTCAAATCTAACAGCTCCATCTGCTGCTGGTACTTATACATTTACAGTGAAAACCAGAGGTGCGGCTGGAACACTATCGTCAATATCAACTCAGCCTACTGTTTACGTTGCTCCAACATTGCCTCTTATTGAGAATTTCGAATACACAACAGGATCTTACTTAACTGCTAATGGTTGGACGGCACATAGTGGAATCGTAAATCCGATTGCAGTAAACGCAGACCCATTAACTTATTCGAAATACATCCACTCAGGAGTCGGTAAATCAGTAACAATGACGACTACTGGCGAAGATGTTAATAGAGGTTTTCTGACTGTTAATGCCGGGTCTGTTTATGCCTCATTCATGGTTAAAGTAGATACGGCATTAATTGGTGGTGAATATTTCTTCCATCTTAGTCCAACCGGAAATCCATCAAATCATATCGCAAGATTATATTTTAAAAAGAACCTTGCTGACAATCTTGCTTTTGGTGTTGGTAAAGGTTCAACCGATACTTCTTTCACGCCGTTTGATTACACAATGAGCACTACATATTTAATCGCGATGAAATATACATTCAACACTGGCTCGACCACCGATGATGAAATTAAACTCTGGATAAATCCTGTATTAAATGGAATAGAACCATCGGCCAATGTAACTTTATCTCCTGCAACTTCAGATCCTTCTACTTTAGGGATTGTTGCTTTACGGCAAGGTGCTGGTAATGCTACTCCTGCATTAATATTAGGCGGCTTAAGAATAAATACAAGTTGGATACCCTCTGGTGCAGGTGCTCCTGACATCATTGTATCTGCTGGATGGAATATGATATCTATTCCATACACGGTAGCTGATTATCATAAAACTGCTATCTACCCAACGGCAGGTGATGTATTCGCGTATGAAGGTGGCACATATATTCCAAAAGAAATATTATTAGAAAATGCAGTTGGTTATTGGGGAAAATTTGCTGCTCAAGAAACATTAGTTATGGGTGGTACAGCTCGGTTGAGTGATACAATGCGTGTGATAGATGGGTGGAATATGATCGGCTCGATAAGTGAGATAGTTAAAACAAACACAATCGAGCAGATTCCCCCTGATATTGTACAGACGGATTATTTCGAGTACGACAACTCGTATATCCAGAGCGATACAATAGAGCCGGGAAGAGCATACTGGGTAAAAACGGCTGGAATAGGAAAACTGTATGTGAGCGCTTCCACCTTAGAAGCAAAACAGGGACCTTCATCGAAGGATAAATTGAAAGAACTTAACTCATTGACCATAACAGATAAGAACGGCAACCATCAAACACTGTACTTTGGTGTGAATGCAGACGGGAAACTACGAGCTTCCCAATACGATGTTCCACCGTTAGGACCTGCAAATATGTTTGATGTCCGCTTTGCTACCCAAAGGTATGCTGAATTGTTGCCTGAAAAGTTAGAAGTGGTGA
>CAYGZC010000098.1:0-14441 GCA_964354225.1 uncultured Chlorobiaceae bacterium
AAGGTACGCATCGAGATGATCGACGATGTGTTTTGCCAGGATTGCACGGCGATGACCTTTTTGTATTTTTAACTCAATTTGAGTAAGCCGCACCTTTACAATAGCAAACTCAGCCGCAACAAAAAATCCGTTTGCGAAGACGAGAAGAAGTATAAAAATTAGATTGCCAACGATTTGCGATAGCATGTTGTAACTGTTTTATACCCCTGTATTTGAAGAAACTACAAATTTCATGGTTGCAATTTACGAGAAAGTGAGATGGAAATCAAACGGTAAGATTTCCCGGATAAATTTACACTTGATTCCCCGTCTTGCCGTCCCGACATTGTCGGGATGTTCGGCATCCATGCATAGTATGCTGTGTTCAGATCCCGACCAATCCCGCTCTGTGAGCGGGACGGGATGACGGGAATCCTGGAATTAGAACGCAACCTAAAATTTCGAGCACTTGACCTTAAACCTGATATTTACTAAATTGTACGTCGAGAGAAGTCGGGTGAAGAAGAAACCATATATTAATTGCTAGGCACTTAACTAATGGATAAAATATATAAATATGTCTTTCCTGATAGAGTAGATGTTTTAGAAAACAATCGGATAAGATTTACTCAACCAAAGTATTTGAATGATCCATTTGATATGCATTTATCACTTAGGAGGCTTATTCCTACCAAAGAATTTGATGGTATTTTTAACGCGGAAAAATACTATGAGAAGTTCATATCTTCTTTCAATGATAATTTAAGTAAAAATAATTTCCCATATTCCTTTGAGAAAATGGTTGAATACCAAGGTAAAGATATCGAAGAATTCAAAAGGGAGTTAATTAATGGCTTTGATAATATTACCAGGCTTTTCACTACAGAAAATAATTTTGTAAAGTATTATTTAAACGATGAGTTAAATAAATTAATGGGTGTATTATCATTGACTGAAACTCCAGACAATGTTCCGATGTGGGCTCATTATGCTAAAGTCCATCAAGGTTTTGTCCTTGTATTTAACGCAAGGCATATTTTTTTCAATGGTGGATTTTTGGCAGATAAAGATTTTGGAGCTATAAAAAAAGTTACTTATCCTGAAGAAAAAATTGTATTAGATTCCATTAAAGATTTGAATAGTGACCAAATTTTTCAAAAACACAAAAGTTGGGAATATGAGAATGAATGGAGAATGATTTTACCTCTTGATAAAAAAATCGAATTAAAATATCCAGATATATTTTTGTTTGAAATCCCTCCAGATATTATAACGGGAATTATTTTCGGATATCGGTGCGATGAAAAATTGAAGTCTTATGTTTTAAATTTACGCGAAAACAAATCTGACTTACAACATTTAGAACTATTTGAAGCATTCCCAAATTTCGATAATTACAAAATGAATATTATTAAAGTAGGATAGCTTATAACTAGGTCTTCGAATCGAACGAATAAGCATTATTACGTTTAGCATTATGCAAAACGTTATTGAATATTTTGCGTTAAGATTAGGTACCAAGGATCGCAGAAAATCTCCGACTTCTGACTAAGCTATAATCGGGCAAAAAGTCGGAAGTTTATCTCAGCAGTTAAGAATAAACCTTTACGGCAATTCCTTCTTTATCGCTTGATACTGAGCGGCGAAGATGTTCGCCTCCGTCGGTTTTGGATTTCCCATACCCGCGAGAATTTGATTCACATGGGCAACCCTATCCTCATCGAGTGGATGCGTGGAGAGGAACTTCTCTAAAGTACCGCCGCCTTTACCGCCCCGTTTCTGCTGCATCTTCTCGAAGAAGAATGTTACCGCGCCCGGATAGTAAGGTGTACTTTTAAGATATTTTATAGACCATTCATCCGCCTCAGATTCATCGCTGCGACTGTTTGCAAGAAGTGCAAGTCCGGTAAAAAGATTTGCCGTTATCTCAGCCACCTGCGATGGTTTCTCACCCAAAATTAATCCGAGCAGTATTTGTGCACCGTACGTTTTGGTCATACGGTTGGTGGCATGGCGGCGCTCGGCATGTGCAATTTCGTGTCCGAGTATCCCTGCAAGCGTTGCTTCATTATCAACGAACTTCATCAAACCTGTATAAACATAAATGTATCCACCCGGTGTGCAGAATGCATTTATCGTGCTGTCGTCGTGAACGATCTCGTATTGATAAGCATACACCCCGCGCTTGGTAATTTCAGGTGATGCAAGCACTTTATTGCCGATATTCATAACATACTGTTTAACATTAGGTCGATCTGTTAATATCGGATATTGTTTCGTATCTTTCTTTATCTCATCATCAAGCTGCTTTCCAAGTCGTATGTCTTCTGTATCGGAAAAGATGTTGAGTGTATTCAGTGTGCCGCATTGGATTCCGACCAATGTTAGAAAGGCGACAATAACTGATGCAATAAATATTTTACGCTTCTTCATAACTACTCCTTTGATTGTTTTAATAATTTCCGAACTCAACCCCCACCCAAACCCTCTCCCTTCTCTAATTTTAGAGAAGGGAGAGGGAAGGGAGAGGGATGAGTACTTCGTGTGGCTTTCTTCAATAAATTACTTTTTCTAAAACTAAACCTTTTGCCGGTGCTGCCATTCCTGCCTCTGCACGGTTTTTCTTCTCAAGTATCTTTAAATAATTTTCTAATGTCATGTAACCTCTGCCAACATCAACTATCGTTCCCACGAGTGCTCTTACCATTCCATGCAGGAAGCGATCGGCATTAATCATGAATATAAGGAGCGATCCTTCCTGATGCCATGATGCTGAACTCACGGTGCAGAAATGATTATCAACATCGGAATTTGCTTTACAGAATGATTCAAAATCATGTTTACCAACAAGTGTACCCGCTGCTTGCTGCATCAATTCAACATCGAGTGGATATTTCAGGAGCCATGAATAGTTTCGTATCAGTGCGGAGGGTACTCTAGTGATTAAATAAGAATATTGCCGCTCCTTGGCACCGTACCGCGCATGAAAATCGAGCGTCACTTCTTCAACACTGTGAATAACAATATCCTCAGGAAGTAATCCGTTCAATCCACCTTTTATTTCAGACATATCAAGTTTAGACTCGGTTCTGAAATTGGCAACTTGTCCTCGTGCGTGAACACCTGCATCCGTTCTACCCGCTCCAATCACATTTACTTTCTCCTGAAGAACCTGATTGAGAACCGATTCAACCTCGCCCTGGATACTCTTTCCATTCTCTTGCCGCTGCCAGCCGACATAGTTTGTGCCATCGTACTCCACAACAAGCTTGATGTTTCGCATGAAGTTCACTTACCCTAAGAGATCTCTTTAAGAAAAATTTTAAAGATGATACTTCTAAAAACTTTGTGAGATCGAAATTCTGATTCCATTTGGATTCGCAAAGCCACCGATAACACTTGCGTGGATATCCGGTAATCCCATTTCGCTTAACGATTTATTATATGATCGTGCAAGCATAGCAGCATCTATGGCGCTGATAACATGATTGATAACAATGGCTGCGGCGACAAACTTTGTGTTATTGAATACCTCGTCGCTTGAGATACGCATATTTCTGAAATTATCCATGTTGATTCGGGTATCCCAGCTCCATGCATCCGATGAATTCTCGCCGTATAGCTGATATGGATTCCGCCTCCGAAGCAATTCCTGATTGTATTCTTGAACAGTTTGATAATCGCCTATGTCGATAAAATATTTATCGTTCTTTCCCGGCAGTGAAACGCCGGCATGCTGCACAGCGAAATTGCGGGCATCTTTCTTAAGCCACCTTCCATATTGATCGATACCGAATAGCGTAAGCCAGAGCGCACCTTCAGCGATAGTAAAATATTTACCACGCCCATAATTACCTGCATATAACTCACCCATACCGGGAAGTAGTAAAGAATAAACTGCGGCGATTGCAATGTTTTTCTTTTCCCCTGAATTTGTCTCACTTCCGAAAGAAAATTCCTGAAGATTTCTACTCAGCAAGCCATCGTCTTTTTGTTTGTAAGAAAATTGAGCAACGACATTATTTGATAAAAACAGTGCCGATGATATTATGATGATTATCGATTTCATTAAAACTCCTAAGGTTTATATTACAACTTATTAAATAGAAATTGAAGATTCAAATTTCCTCGCTGATGATTTAGGATTTGGGGATTGGAAGTCAATGATTTCACCAACGCAATGTTCTTCTTTAACCGAAGAAATTTTAACATTAAAAATCTTATTGACGACTGAATTATTACTCTTTGTCTCAACACGAATATAATTTGAAGTTAGACCGGAGAATGAGCCGTCATGTATTTTCCCTTCGAATAGTACGGGTAAAGTTTCACCAAGGAAAGAATTATTGAATGCATATCGTTTGAAAGCGCCTAACTTGTGAAGGAGTTCACTACGCACAGAGCGAATCCTCGGTTCTACTTCGACAGGCATTGCCGCCGCGAGTGTATTCGCTCGCTTAGAATACGTAAATATATGTAGATACGATAATGGCAGGTCTGATAAAAATTGCTTTGTCTCATCAAACAACTTTTCAGTTTCACCGGGGAAACCGACAATAACATCCGCACCGATGCCGGCATTAGGGTCCATATCCCTAATGTAAGTTATCAATTTTTGATATTCATGCGTGAGGTATCTTCGGCGCATATTTTTAAGGATTAAATCGCTGCCACTTTGAAGAGGTATATGAAAATGGTTACAGAATTTTTCAGATTTAAGGACGAAATCAACCATCTTTTTGGTTAGAATATTCGGCTCGATTGAGCTGATGCGGATTCGCTCGATATTTACAGCATGCTCGAGTGTTTTCATCAATTCTAATAGACTGGTGCCGCTCTTTTTCCCATAATCACCAACATTGACACCGGTGAGAACAATTTCTTTATAACCTTGATCTGCAATCAGATTCGCCTGCCGCACAACATCTGAAATTGTGCTACTTCTACTTTCACCGCGTGCAAGAGGAATGGTACAAAATGCACAATTATAATCACAGCCATCCTGTACTTTCAAGAAAGCGCGTGTGCGTCCTCCTACCTCCGCGGAAAATGCCGGATTGAAATCCATCTCTTCATCGACACAAGAAACAAAAACCTGAGGAATACCTTTTTTTGTAAAACCGTTAGTGTAATGAAATATGTTGAATTTTTCTTTTGTACCAAGAATGAGATCAACACCATCTATTGTAGCGATCTCATCGGGCTGTAACTGTGAGTAACAACCGACAACGATGATATAAGTATTTGGTGAGCGGCGAAGTGTGCGCCGGATAAGCTGTCTGCATTCTCGGTCTGCACGCTCGGTAACACTGCACGTATTAAAAATAAATACATCAGCGGCCATATCAGCATCAACTATATCGAAACCTCGCTCGATGAACTGACGACCTATTGTGGAAGTTTCGGCAAAGTTTAATTTACATCCAAGAGTTTGGAATGCGACTTTCTTCATGGTTTAAAATACAAAGAGTTGTCTAAAAAGACAACTCTTTGATCCTGCTCTTGATTATTCAATCTTATATCATGAAATCTGACGTCGGTATATCATTGAATTCCTCAGGCGGAACTTCAATTGGCTTGGTTGGAATCTCAACGACTTCTTTTAACGTCATAGGTGGAAGTTTATGCTTTGCTACATACTCATCGATTGCTTTTTGTTCAGTGTGTTTCAAGTATTCGACCACCGACAGCACAATTTTTTTACTCTCCTTATCGAATTCAACAACCCTTAACGGAAGCTCATCGCTTAGATAGAATTGATCGGCGATGTTTTTAACTTGAGTCATCGCAAGCTGAGAGACGGGAACAAAACCATCTACACCTAAAGGCAATTCAACAATAACACCTTTCTCGATCATGCGTACAATCTTTCCTTTAGTCTCAGTTCCGACTTTATACATTTCGGCGAAACTATCCCACGGATTATCTTTCACCTGTTTATGGCCGAGAGAGATCCGGCGTTGTTCAACATCCACTCCAAGGATAGTAACATCCATTCTCTCACCTTTTTTCACAACTTCGCCCGGATGTCGTATTTTTTTCGTCCACGATAAATCAGAGATATGCACTAAACCATCAACTCCTTCTTCTAGTTCAACGAAAACACCAAAGTTTGTCAAGTTGCGGACTGTGCCGACATGTTTGGAATCGATTGGATATTTTTGTAAAAGAGTAAGCCATGGATCCGGCTCAAGCTGTTTCATACCGAGAGATATCTTCTTATTTTCTTTATCCAAACTTAAGATTATTGCATCAAGCATTTGCCCCATTGAGACAATCTGCGATGGATGTTTTATATGCTGAGTCCAGCTCATTTCAGAGATATGGATTAGCCCTTCTATTCCTTTTTCAATTTCAATGAATGCACCGTAATCTGCCAATGAAACAACTTTACCGGTAACTTTCGTACCAACTGGATACTTGGTTTCGATATTTTCCCAGGGATGCGGCTGAAGTTGTTTTAATCCAAGTGAGATGCGTTTCTTTGCTTCATCGAAATCGATAACAACAACATTAATTGTCTGGTCGAGCTTCACAATTTCAGATGGATGGTTGATTCGACCCCACGAGAGGTCAGTGATATGAATAAGACCATCCACACCACCGAGATCAACAAACACACCGAAATCAGTAATAGCTTTAACTGTGCCTTCAAGCACCTGACCTTTTTCAAGACTGCCAAGAATCGCATTCCTCTGCTCTTGCATCTCTGCTTCGATGAGAACTTTATGGCTGACGACAACATTTTCGTTTGGGTGGTTTATTTTTGCAACTTTAAATTCCATTGTCTTACCGATAAACTGATCGAAATCGCGAACGGGCTTTATGTCGATTTGTGAACCAGGTAAGAATGCATCGAGACCCATCAGATCAACAACCAAGCCACCTTTAATACGGCGGGCGATTTTGCCCTGAAGAACTTCACCTGTTTCATATGCTTTGACAATACGCTCCCATGTTCGTATGAAATCTGCACGCTTACGCGAAAGCACAAGCTGTCCATCTTTGTTCTCCACACTCTCAAGAAATACTTCTATCTCATCACCTGGATTCAACTCGTCGATGTTCGGAAATTCAGTGATCGGGACAAGACCTTCCGACTTAAATCCAATATCGATGGCAACATTACTATCGTTTATCGCTACGATCTTGCCTTTAATGATTTGTGCTTCCTGAATATTACTGAAAGTATTATCATATAGCTTAGCAAGCTCTTTGTATTCTTGTTCAGAATATTCACGCTCTTCGATGTTTGCAAGACTGAATTTGTATCCGTTGGATTTTGTTGGTGGGTTTATTTTTGAATCCGTTGGGGAATTCGGTGTGGGTGTTGCTTGACCTATGGAGCCGTTGTGCTCTACTTCCATTAAATCTCCTAAAATGTGACTAATAACATTTATAAAAAAATATCAAAGTTCTCACCATATCGGTGTGCAGTCATCAAACACTTACCGTTACGGTTAACTTTGAAGGTTGTAGAATAATATAATTTACGATGACTTATAAACTCTATACTGAAACTGGCTGGGGTACGAAAACCATTTCTTCAATTTTTAATTTTACGCGCTCCATAACCCATTGGGGTGTTGAGGTTGCTCCGCTAATGCCAACCATTTCAACACCATCAAACCATACCTTTTTTAATTCAGATTCATTTTCGACGAAGTACGTTCGAGTATTTGCTTCCTGACAAATATGAAACAACACCTTACCGTTCGAGCTGCTTCTGCCAGCAACAAAAATCATAATATCATTCCGACTTGCGAACTCACGAAGCTTCTTATCCCGCCCGAAAACCTGACCGCAGATCGTATCTTTCGCCTGAAATTCTTTTGCCTGCTCTTCGAACGATTCAACTATTACTTCTTTTATTCGTTTTTGAAATTCTTCTTTTAATTGATAAAAGGTTTGTTTGTCCATCGTTGTCTGGGAAAACAAAACTGTTTTCCGATTTAAATCAACTTTATCAATCTCTGCAAGCGATTTGATAACAATCGCTTCGCCATTTGTTTGCCCTACTAAACCAATTACCTCTGCGTGATCTATCTTCCCATAGATCACAACTTGGTAGCCGTTCTCATAAAATTTTCGGATACGCTCCTGCACCTTTTTCACAACCGGGCATGTTGCATCAACTAGATTGATGCCCAGTCCTTTAATCCTTTCAAACGTAGATGGCGGTTCACCGTGCGCGCGAATTAAAACTTTTCCACCTCCAATATTGGGTAGATCTGCATGTGTGATCGTTTTGAGTCCTTTCTTCTCTAAACGTTCGATCTCCATCAGATTGTGAATGATGTCACCAAGAACATACAATTTCTCACCGGGATGATTTGCTTTCAGTTCCGATTCTGCAATATTGATTGTTCTAATGACACCCCAACAGAAACCCGCACTTTCATCTATCCGTACTTTCATCTTTTATCTATAATCTCATTTGCCTTGTTCACAATAAACTTTACCTGTTCTGCAATCACCAAATTGGTGGTATCAAGAATGATTGCATCGTCTGCTTTCCGAAGTGGACTGATATTCCTTCTCGAATCTTTCCGATCTCGCTCGTTTATCTCATCGACCAGTTCTTCAAGAGATACATCGACACCTTCTTTTATCAAGTCTTTCTGCCGACGGCTTGCCCGCTCTTTGACGTTCGCTATCATAAATATTTTCAAATCGGCATTTGGAAAAACCACTGTTCCAATATCTCTTCCATCCAAAACTATTCCACCATTGGCACCCATGCGGCGCTGTTCCCGCACCATCACTTCACGAACTTTTTTTATTGCACTTACAGCACTTACCGCGTTTGTGACGGCTTGACTGCGGATCGCATGCGTTACATCTTTTCTGTCGAGGAACACTTTCAACTGATCGTCGTGCTGTTCCAATCGGATGTTTGTCTTCTCAGCAAGCCGAGAAATTCTTTCCTCTACCTCAAGATTTATTTTGTGCTGAAGTACCTTTAACGTCATCGCACGGTACATCGCACCTGTATCTACGTACAGATATCCTAAATCCTTTGCCACTAATTTGGAAGTGGTACTCTTGCCTGATGCGGCAGGACCATCTACTGCGATGACTAATTTCTTCAAATTTTGTGATTTTAAGAGGATTTTAGATCGATTAATATACAAAATTATCGATAAGTAATCAATAAGTGAAATCAATTCCAACAAAATCATTACATTATTACTTATGCGAAAACTAACCCATGAAGAAATCGCCCGCAGTCGTTACACGCTTGAACAACTGGAAAAAGAAAATCGTTTTCCTGTATATTGTTTGCTTGATAATGTCAGAAGTCTCTATAATGTCGGCTCAATTTTTCGAACGGCAGATGGTGCACGAATCGCAAAACTATTTCTTTGCGGTTATACACCCTATCCGCCAAGAAAGGAGATAGAAAAGACTGCATTAGGGGCGACCAAGTCGGTTCCGTGGGAATATCACAAAGATGCTCTCCGATTACTCTATCATCTTAAATCCGAAGGGGTACGAATTTGTTTGCTTGAGCATACAGATAAAAGTATTCCTTACTTTGAATTACCAATAGATTCATACCCAATCTGTTTAATAGTAGGAAATGAAATCACCGGAGTATCAAAGGAAATAATTGCAGAAGCCGATTTATCGGTCGAGATTCCGATGTATGGAATGAAACAATCGCTTAACGCAGCTGTTGCATTTGGAATTGCTGTGTTCGAATTTGTCAGAAAAGTAAAAACAAAAAACAAATCGGTTGCAAACAGTCGGCTATGATTTCCTACTCACTATTTTTCATCAAGTACTTCACGGATGCGCCGGATAATGATCTCCGTGACGTATGGTTTTTGAATGAAATCTTTGGCACCGGCGTTGACCAGGTCGATCTTCAAATTAGGTTCAAAATATCCGCTCGCAAGGATTGCCTTCACATTCGGATTTAACTCTTTCATCTTCATGAACATTTCATAACCGCCTAAACGTGGTAAACCCATATCCGATAAAATTATTTGGATATCATCCTTATTCTGCTGATATTTTTCAAGTCCATCCTGCCCATCGTTTGCAGTGATCACTTTATATCCTTGATCTTCTAAGATCCCCTTCAATAAATTTGCAAGCATTTCTTCATCTTCAACAATAAGAATTGTTTCATTTCCTTTTTGGGTCGGTTGTTCTTTTTCTTCAGGTGGTATCTCTGCAACGGAGACTCGTTCAGCAGCAGGAAAATAAAGTGTAAAGTATGTGCCAATACCTTTTGTGCTTTCTACATCAACGTACCCATGATGACTGTTAATTACACCATATACAACCGCAAGCCCTAAACCTGTTCCTTTGCCTAATCCTTTTGTTGTAAAAAATGGTTCGAACATGCGGCTCCGTGTTTCTTCATCCATCCCAATACCAGTATCTTTTAGACTAAATAAAACATAATCATCAGCACTCGCATCGGGGAATTTTTGATGGAGCAAATCTCCTTTAATTATTCTTGTCTCAATTGTCAGTGTTCCAATGCCACTTCCGCCTGCGTTCTCATCCATCATAGCATCGCGCGCATTTACACATAGGTTGAGAAGTGCAAGATGTAATTGGCTTGAGTCAGCAACGATTGGCGGCAGATTCTCTTCAAGACGGCTGGCGATTGTAATCATTTTAGGAAAAGTTTGTCTAAGCATTTCTATCAATTCTGTTACAATTTCATTCCCGTCAACAGAACCGAACGTTGTTTCGCCTTTTCGGGCGAAGGTCAATAGTTGACGGACAAGATCGGCACCTCGCTGCACAGCTTTCTTAATCGTCTCTACACCTTCAACAACTCGCTGCTGGTCATGTTTACCAGTTTCAAGAATTGAGGCATACCCCAATATTATTCCAAGCAGATTATTGAATTCGTGAGCAATTCCTCCTGCTAAAGTACCTATTCCTTCCATCTTTTGTGCTTGACGTAGCTGATCTTCAAGATTTTTTCGTTCAGTCATGTCACGTAGGAACGAACGATATCCGACAATGTTGCCATCAACATCATGGACGGTAGATGAGTTTTCGAGTACGATCCTCTTCTCCCCATCTTTTCGCTTAACTGCAATTTCAAGGTCCTTGACAAACGCATGCTGGGCTAAATGGTTCATGAATGCATCTCGGTCATCAGGATTATAATATAATTCCTGTGCATGTCTAACTTTCAGCATTTCTTCTTTCGAAGAATATCCAAATAGCTCGACACCTGCCGGATTAATATCAACCAGTCTGCCTTCTGGCATACTCAAGATGATGCAGTCTTGTGAATCTTCGAACAACGTCCGATATTTTTCTTCAGATTGCTTCAACCACTCTTCTGCTTGCCGACGTTCAGTAACTTCTATCCGTGTACCCCAAGCGCCACGCAACGCTCCATCTTCAATTATTCCCACAAGATTGTTAGTAAAGATTTTTACATTCCCCTCTTTATCAAATGCACGAGTCTCGGCGTTAATTAGTCTATAACCTAATCGGATGAATGAGCAAATAACTTCTAAATTTTGTGGATCATCAGGAACGAGCATGTTCCTGAGTTTGGTGCCTACAAAATCGCTTGCCTTTGAGAAACCGTGCATCTGCGCCATCACATCGTTGCACTCAGCGATATAAGAACCTTCATAGAAAAGTGCAATCTGCTTTTCTTCCGGAAGTGTAATTGGAATCGGCGTATCCGAATCGAAGCGCCAAATCCCTTCTGAACTTTGTTCAATAAACGCACGGTAACGATCTTCACTCTCTCTTAAAGCATCCGCTGTTTGTTTGCGGTCTATTGCTTTCGCTACCTGAGCCGAAACAAACTCGAGAATCTGTTTCTCATGCTCACCATAAGCTTTCGGGTCAGAATAATGTTGAACGACCATAGCTCCGATGGTTTTTCCTTCAACAATAAGTGGAACTCCCAACCATATGGGAGATGGGGCACCAACAAGTTCTGCTTCCCCCCTTTTTTCCAATTCATCACTCACTGCTTTGTCGCAGAGGAGTGATTTCCCAGTTCTAAGTATATAAGCGGTTAAGCCGCGTCCAACTCTGCTTGGTTCAGGTGGTACAACATCAACTTCATCAACAAAATATGGGAAAGAAAGAATATCTTTTTCTTTATCGTAAAGTGCGATATAAAAATTTCTTGTGTACATCAACCCACTTATGATGTTATGAATCGCTGCAAACAATTTATGTAAATCTGTTGCAGAGTTTGTTTCCTCTGCAATATGGTAAAGTGCAGATTCCAGCTTTTCAGCTTGCTTGATTTCAGTGATATCCCTTGAGCTGCCGATGATACCAATTATGTCACCTTCCTTATTATGCATTGGAACTTTGGTCGTTGAGAACCACCGTACTCTGTCATCTTTTGTCGTAACTTTTTCAACTCTACCAAGCATAGGCATTCCCGAAATGATAACTTGTCGCTCATCAGTGTGAGCTTTCTTGGCATGTTCAGGTACAAAGAAATCTTCATCGGTTTTACCGACCGCATCCTCTGCATTTTGAATTCCTAAAATTAGACATTGTGCTTTGTTGATTAGTGTGAAACGGGAATGCAGATCTTTGAAATATATTGTATCCGGGATATTATCCATTAAGGTGTGCCACAATTCTGTTTCATGGCTCAATCTCTCCTCCACACGTTTCCGCTCGGTGATGTCGATCGCTGTACCAAATACCTGTTCTATTTTTCCATCAACATTTTTTATAGGAATGAAATTAGCCGACCACACTACACCACCAACTTCAACTTCAAATTGTTGGGGATTACCTTTGTAAGTTTTCATTAATGCTTCGGTGATAGTTGGATACTCCCTGTAAACATCAAATAACGACTCACCGACAATCTGGTCTGGTTTAAGTCCTAATTTCTCTAGACCCTTTCCCCGAGATAAAATAAATTTTCCATCTTTATCAAGTTCGTATGCAATAATATTCAAATTATCGAGTGTTAATTGCAATCTATTTGCAGTTGCCCGCAATTGTTCTTCGGCATGTCTCCGTTTGCTAAGATCACGCCCTACAGCAACCATACCAACTGGCTCACCGGCATCGTCGTGAACAACAGAAGTCCAAAGCTCAACCGGAAATTCTGTTCCGTCTTTCCGGCGATTAAAAAGCTCGCCATTCCATCCACCCTGTATTGTTGCTTGTAATATTTCTTGATTTAGATCGCCAGGATTATTTGGAGAGCGTAGGATATTCACATTCTTACCAATTAAATCCTCTTCGGTGTATCCGTACATTTCACACGTAGCAGGATTGACGTAAAGAATATTGTCTTTCAGATCGGTCAACGTGAAGGCATCCTTTGTACAACCAACAGCATGTGCAAGTAATCGAAGTTCTTTCTGTGACTGTACCAGCTCAGTGATATCACGTGAAAAAATAATTAAATTTATCGGCCTTTTCTTTTCATCAAAGATGCGGATTATCTTTGATTCTAAAATATGTGTGCTCCCATCTGACAAGATAAGACGATACGTAAACTTCTCCGCTGCTCCCGATTCTATAGATGCCTGAAAATGAGATTTAACTTGTTCCTTGTCATCAGGATGAACTTCTCGAAAATATTCAGTTCCAACTATTGTCACTGCATCTCCGATGAATTCTTCGTATGCCGAATTAGCAGAAACACGTTTCCCCTGGATATCGGTCACAACGATTAAATCACTTCCATTCTCAGAAATAATCTTTAGTATTTCTTCAGCTTGTTTAAGAGTTTTTACCATTATCTAATACCTTCGATTTAATCCACCTTAGGCTAATTAGTTGATTTTGTGTTGATCTTTTTTATTAACTGATTGCATTCTATAATTGAGTAGATACAAAATTTCTATCTATCAATACTTTCCATCATATGCTAATGTATAAAATTCTTCCTTTTCATGCGTGTGAATTCTAATAACACCAGCCCGAACAAGTCGAACCAGAATTCGCGATGCTCGCCGGTCGCTGATATTCACAAGTCTTCCAAACTCGCTCACGGTGATTCTCTCGTGTTGCTCTAGGTGTTGAAACAATCTCCGCTCATTTTCCCCAATCATCATCTGCAATGGGGGAGCATTGGGATTTTCATCCTGGAGAATCTTCACAACCTCTTTACTCGCCATAACTGTTTTATCATTCACCCGAATATAGACACGAGTATTTTCACCATTAAGCCGGTCCTGTTGCCCCAAGAAATAATGAGGCTTCGTTGTACTTTCTGCTATATGACAAACGATAACATCTTTTCCGTCAAACGGCACAATATCAATTTGTGTATGGATGGGTGGATCGATGAAATCTTTTCCGGCTATTTCGATCATCTCGACTTCGGACTTTTCACTTTCAACGCCAACAATTGAACCATCATCATCAACACCGAAAAGCATGGTTCCGCCTTTTGTATTGGCAAAAGAGATAATCGTACGGGCAATTTTTTCCGGCGAAGAAATTCTACGCTTAAACTCGATTGTGAAACCTTCGCCGTG
>CAYGZC010000099.1:0-4753 GCA_964354225.1 uncultured Chlorobiaceae bacterium
ATAGAGATGCTATTACACAAGTGTTCGCTCATGATACACGGCTGTCCGTTTGTGGAAAGAAATTCATTTTACTAATAATGCTTTGTTGATTTGACTATTTGTTCCACTTGTTAGCTTATAAAAATACAATCCGCTTGAAACATGTGTCCCAGAATTATCTGTACCGTCCCAAAGTAAAGAATATCTTCCCGCATCTCTTATCTCGTTCACTAATCTTTTTACTATCACTCCAAGGACATTATAAATATCGAGTTGTACGATTGATTTTACCGGTATGTCGTAGGTTATTGTTGTTACCGGATTGAATGGATTCGGATAGTTCTGCATTAACTCAAACCGAGTTGGTATTGCCCTGGCTTTTTCTACCATTTCCTCACTTGGTGGTGGGGTGGGCGGCATCTCTTCCCCTTGTATGATTTGAATCCGGTTCTTAGTTGGGATATTTTCCGATGCTGAAAGAATCAACAGCCCCGGTTGATCGACTTTTACCCAGTATCCAATCCCCGGCAGAATTATATCCGTCATGATATATCCAGACTCATATGTAAAAAAGTTAGACGTTGTCATCCCTGGCGGATCACTAATTAATGCAGTGACTGGAACAGGAGTTGAAATCGATCCGATCATGTTCCATCCTTCCTTTACATTGATCGTATCAGCAAATGTACTGTCATAAAAATATTTCATCATACCATCCGACGAAAATTTCAACCAATATCCGTTTCCACTCTTTAGAGTATCCTCCACAATATACTTTGCTGAATCCGGATAATAGTAAAATGCTTCAGAGATTGGCGAGGTGACAAGATCGCTGGTTAAATAAATGCTATCGAGTGGGATTGATATCATGTTCCAGCCAGAACGTATATTTACCGAGATACTGTCATCGATTACGGTAGTATCTGGTATTATTATCGGTTTCCAGTCAGGATCTATCGCTTGACCGTTAGTATAGGTTATTCTTGTCTGATTAGAGCCATCGGCATTCATCGTATATACTTCATAATGACCATCTCTCATGGAAATGAATGCCATCTTTGTACCATCCGGCGACCAGTTGGGATCTTCATCGTCTGCCAAATTATTTGTGAGTCTTACCGGATTACTGCCGTCATTATTCATGATGTATATTTCTTGATTTCCGTCCCGCTTAGACTGAAATGTAATTTTACTACCATCAGGTGAAAATTTTGGCCACCAGTCCTCAGAAGGATTATCAGTTAGTTTAATTGGATTGGTACCATCTGCATTCATTACCCAAATGTCACCACCGCCATCGACATAGTTAAAATAGACAATCTTCGATCCATCCGGTGACCAATCCGGTCCCTGTCCATCTACATCACTCACTTTATGCAAATCGCTTCCATCCGGATTTATCATCCATACTTCCGATCTCCATACCGGTGTCGCAAAGCTTCTCGCAAAAACAAGTTTTGTTCCATCGGGTGACCAATCGGGACTCCAGTCTAAAATGTTTGGGGCACTTGTTAAGCGCTGAATGTTCGTACCATCTGAATTCATCATGTAGAGAGACCATGTTTGACTGGTCAGATGGTTATAGAAAGCAATCTTCATCGTATCGGGGGAAAAGGCAGGACCGTAAGGTTTCCCTGGTTCGTTCGTCAGCTGCGTTTTTCCGCTGCCATCGGCATTCATGAGAAATATTTCGGCATTACCATCTGGTGGTGTAATAGCGTAGGCAAGAGTTCCTTTTGCTGGTCTCAATTTTTCAATGACCTTTGTACTCACCCACCAAATATCCTGATTCAAACAAAAGAATAAATATTTACCATCCGGTGAAATGGTTGCTCCTCCTGCCGATGGATTAAAACCATGTGTGGTCAGGTCGATCGCTTCCCCCCATGTCCCGTCTTGCTTTTTAAAACAAATGTACATATAACTTCCACCCTGGACATCGAAAATAAGATAACTTCCATCAGGGGCAATACATGGATGAGCTTGACTGCCATAATGCTTACTAACATTTAGTCTTTGATAGTTTGTAAAGATATCATTGTTCACTGTTACTTTAGCAAGGTAAGTCTTGCCTGTACTCATGTAAGATGACAAGTCGGTTAAATATATATTCCCCATTGAATCCGATGAGACAAACATACCCTGCCCTGCATATGTTGGCGCAGACCAGCTCTCCGAAACTCGTTTGGTAACCCAAATTCCAGGTAATCCAGATCCTGTATTCCATGAGAAGTAAAGTGATAAATTATCGAAAGTAATGTGCGGTTCATATGCAGCATGACCAGAAGAAAAGCCGACTGGCTCAGGATTTGTCCATTCTTCCCCAATCATTTTACTGAAATAAATTGTCGCTGTCATCGTATTAGAAAAGCGGTAAAAATAATACTCCCTGCCATCAGGTGAAAAAGTACCTGAATATTCAGTCGATCCTGAAAGCGATACAACACCTGGAGCAAAAATAATGGGTGTCGTGTCCGGTGGTGTTTGACCTAAATAAGGGCCTGTGAGCTTTAAAAACTTGCTTTGCTGGGCTGAAACAATTGCAGCAATTATCAATAGAGCACTTAGTAAAATTACATTTTTCATTTTGAGATTTTCCTTGCTATTTTTACTTGAAATACTGATATAAACAGGTGTTACTTGAGTTTACCGGTAAATTAACTCTAATAAAATGTATAATCTACAAGCGGTCTATTTACCGAATAAAGGGAGTAAAACAACTATGAATTTTCATTTCACTTGAGAATGATAGAACGAAATGACAGCAATATTGACTATGCATTAAATATACTTTTCACTGATATACATGTTATTTTGCCATTCGTAAGTATTTAAAGCCGCTCGATGAAAGATTGTATATTTTATACCGAATATGATTATATTTATTCAAATAATAGTCTATAACCGAATAATAAATGAAACTCAGTTCATATTTTAATGTTTCCTCAACAAAACGCTTACTTCTGTTTCTGTTTTTAAATTTCCTTTTCTGGGCGTCTCCGGGAATTCAGACATTAATATACGCCCCAGAAATGCTTATTAATCCCAGGAGGCTCATGTGGTTGTTTATTGGAATTTTCGAAGCATTCCTTATAAGTTTATTCTTAAGACATGTTTTTAAGACTTTCGGCGTGCCAAGGTATTCAATTGGGAAACTTATTATTATCACGTTAGCGAGTACAATCTTGTGTGCATTTTTATGGTTTTATGTCGAGAAAACAATAAATTTGATCTGGCGGGGCGCCAATCCATTTTTCAATGCACTGTTTACAATAAAAGAAGGGATGGCTGCTTACATATCGGCTTTATGGTACCGTGCATTTTATTTTCTTACATGGTGTGCACTCTATCTAGGTTATAAGATATGGGAACAATGGAATGAGGAGAAACTCAGAGCCGAGCGCGAACGATCTTTTGCTAACCAAACACAACTTGAAATGCTTCGCTATCAGTTGAATCCTCATTTCCTTTTTAATACTCTCAGTTCACTCCGAGCTTTAATCCGACAAAAGAATAATAATACAGCAGAGGATATGGTTACAAAAATTTCCGAGTTCTTGAAATACTCCCTGCTCGAAGTAGAAAAAAATAAAGTCCCGCTTTCCAGAGAAATTAAAATTATTAAACACTATTTTGATATAGAAAAGGTACGATTCAGTGATGAGCTTCTCGTACAATATTCGATTGACCCTCTTGCGGAAGATTTTCCTATTCCTGTTTTTCTTATACACCCTCTGATTGAAAATGCTGTAAAGCATGGAATGAAAACCAGTCCGTCTCCATTACGAATCTCAATAACTGCACAAGTCATAAATGACTACTTACATATTGATGTTATCAACTCCGGGCAATGGTATGAAGCTAAATCTGATACAAATCACGACAATACCGGCACAGGATTGAAGAATACCAGAAGAAGACTTGAACTCGCATATCCTGATCAACATTCATTTGAAATCATCAAGCACGAAAATACTGTTCAAGTCAAAATTAGAATCAACAAGAAAATACAATAAACGATGAAAACAAAATTTAAAGCTCTTATTGTCGATGATGAAGAATTGGCACGCAGCGACCTGAGAGCGTTGATTTCAAAATTTCCGGTAATTGAAATTGTCGGCGAAGCTAACAGTGTCGCATCTGCAGCTGAAGCAATTCGACAATATAAACCGGATGTTATTTTCCTTGATATCCAGTTCCCCCGTGAGTCAGGATTTGACTTATTGGAAAAAATCGAGACAAATGCAAAAATAATTTTTGTCACAGCTTTTGATACATATGCGATTCGTGCCTTTGAGGTAAATGCACAGGATTATTTAATCAAACCTGTCGATCCTGAAAGACTCGCCCTGACAATTGAGCGTCTTGAATCTGAAGAAAAACAAGCAGACAACACATTGCCTTCTTTTAATTATGACGATGCTGTTTTTTTAGAACACCATAATAAATATTACTTTGTTCGCATTAATACTATTATTAAAATTTCTGCGGAGGCATATTATACTGAAATCATCACGACAAAAGGATTGAAAATATTAGTAAGCAAATCGATGAAAGAGTGGGAAACCCGACTTCCCAAAAATTCATTTGTGAGAGTACATCGCTCTGTAATTGTGAACATCGAATTTGTAGAAAAAGTAGAGCAATGGTTCAATTATTCATACCGTGCTTACTTGAAAGGAATTGAGGCACCCGTTCCTATAAGCCGCCGATACATTTCGCTTATACGCAACAGGATGTCTTAATTAGAACTGATTTTTTAATCGTCCATCGT
>CAYGZC010000100.1:0-8202 GCA_964354225.1 uncultured Chlorobiaceae bacterium
AATATTGAACATTCAGCTAATGATACTGCAAGTCCTCCATCACTCACATCATGCGCTGAATTAATTAATCCTTGATTAATAATTTCAAGACATAACATTTGGAGATTATTTTCAACAATTAGATCCAGAGATGGTGAATCACCACAAACCATATTATGATGTATCTTTAAATATTCAGTGCCACCTATGTGACCATGCGTCTCGCCAAGCACGATGATGACGTCACCGGGATTTTTAAAATCTGCTGATACAACTTTAGCACCATCATTTATTTCACCAATCATTCCGATCACAGGCGTTGGATAGATTGCTCTATCAGGATTTTCATTGTAAAAACTAACATTACCTCCTGTGACAGGTGTCTTCAAAGCGCAACATGCGTCGGTAATTCCTCGGATTGATTCTTTAAACTGCCAGAATATTTCTGGTTTATATGGATTACCAAAATTCAGGCAATTTGTAACTGCCAATGGTTTAGCACCCACACATACAACATTTCTCGCACACTCAGCTACTGCTATTTTCGCTCCTTGATACGGATTTAAATAAACATATCTCGGATTACAATCGGTTTTCATCGCTAATGCTTTATTCGTGCCTTTTAACCGCACAACAGCGGCATCCCCTACTATCTCCACCATTGTATTTGTTCTAACCATCGTATCGTATTGTGTGTAAATCCACATCCGCGAACATATATTGGGTGACTGTAATAATTTTAATAAGCATTCATTGTAATCATCAGGTTCTTGAAGCGAAGTAATATCCAAATTTCGAATCCCACGGATATAATCTGGTTCTTTAGCTTCACGGTAATAAACCGGAGCACCTCCACCGAGAACCAAACTCTCGGCTGGGACATCAGCAACTTGTTTACTTTGATAAAATATTTTTACCAGATTATCATTTGTTACTGTTCCAATTGCTCGACAATTCAGCTCCCATTTTTTGAATATCTTTTCCAATGCACCTTGATTCTCAGGAGTGGTTACAACGAGCATCCTTTCCTGAGATTCGGACAGCATTATTTCGTAAGCAGTCATATTTTTCTCTCGCACCGGAACATCGTCAAGGTTAATGATCATTCCGCTTTTCCCACGAGCACTCATTTCAGATGTTGAACAAGTAATTCCAGCTGCACCCATATCTTGTATCCCAACAACAAGTCCGGCTTTAATTGCTTCAAGTGATGCCTCAAGTAATAACTTTTCGGTAAATGGGTCGCCAACCTGGACAGAGGTCCGCTTATTCTCAGATTCTTCAGAGATTTCTTCCGATGCAAACGTAGCTCCGTGTATTCCATCTCTTCCAGTCGATGAACCGACAATCATTACGATATTGCCTGCACCTTTTGCAACCGCTCTAGCAATCTCTGAATGCTTCACTATACCTACTGACATTGCATTGACAATTGGGTTCTCATTATAGCAATCCTCAAAGTACACATCGCCGCCAACAGTCGGAACACCAAAACTATTTCCGTAATCCCCGATCCCCTTCACAACGCCTTTCATCAAGTAGCGAGTTCTGGGATTATCGAGGTTTCCAAACCGCAATGAGTTTAATGCAGCAATTGGTCTTGCTCCCATTGTAAAAATATCACGCATTATTCCACCAACACCAGTAGCAGCTCCTTGATATGGTTCTACTGCGGAAGGATGGTTATGACTTTCGATTTTAAATGCGACAGCGAGTCCATCACCAATATCCACCAGGCCGGCATTCTCTTCCCCTGCTTCAACTAAAAGCCGCTCACCGGTGCGAGGTAACTTCTTAAGTTCGGCGATCGAATTCTTATAGCTGCAATGCTCACTCCACATTACACTGAAAATGCCGAGTTCAGTGTAATTCGGAACTCGCCCTAATATTTCAATAATCTGGTTGTATTCTTCGACAGTTAGACCATGCTTGAGAGCAAGTTCTATAGTCACTTCTGGTTCAATCATTTAACTTCTTTTATTAAATCTTCAACAAAAGGTTCAATTATAATTAACGTTTGGTCCTTCTCCACCGAGCTATTTAGTTTTACCTCGATACTTTTCACTCTTCCCCGAACGATGGAACGTATTTCATTTTCCATTTTCATTGCTTCCAATATTATTAAACCTCCACCCTTTTCAATCAGTTCTCCTTGGGTCACCTCGATTGTTTTGACCAATCCAGGCATCGGTGCTTTGACATTTACTGTTTCCAATATTGAGGATGAAAACTTCTTGAACTGTGAAAGTAACTGCGACCTTGAATCTTCAACTTTTACTTTGAATACATGATGCTGTATCCATAATTCGAAATCGGTTTCAGAAATTTTCTTACATAACACATTAAAATATTTGCTACTAACTTTTATCTGACTGAGTTCAGTGTCCGAAATTACCGATTGATAATCAATGCGTTCTCCATTGATGATCATATAATCGGGCGAGGTTGTTACGATGTTCAAAGTCTCACCCTCAGTTATAACATTGTATTGTTTCATATATTCTATCTCAAATATTCGATTGCTTTTCCTCGCCATTTACTCTTAATATCATCGTTTTTTAAAGGCATCGATGAAGCCGGGAGCATCTTATTTTGTAGAATCGCTGCAATGGCTCCAACTTTCAAGATTTGATCGGGTGTTCGGGCAATATCTTCCGGCTTGAAATATCTATGTAAAAAATTTGTATCGAAATTACCATTAACAAATTTAGGATGATTCATGACCCACGAGCATAGTGATAAATTATTTCGCACTCCAAAAATCTCATAGCTACTCAAGGCACCCCTCATCCTTTCAAGCGCTTCGTGACGCGTTTTTGCCCAAACAATGAGCTTTGAAATAAGGGGATCGTAATATGAACTGATATCATTCCCTTCCTCTATACCACGATCTTCCCTGATTCCCAATCCCATCGGAGACTTAAGTGAAACTATCTTACCGACCGAAGGGTAGAAATTGTTAGACGGGTCTTCTGCATAAACTCTGCACTCAATCGAATGTCCATTGAATACAACATCCCCTTGGTTAATCGAAAGTGGATTCCCTTCCGCAATTCCGATTTGCTCCCGAACAATATCCAAACCCACACGCATCTCAGTTACAGGATGTTCAACTTGAAGCCGTGTGTTCATTTCAAGGAAATAAAAATTTCTACTCTGATCGAATATGAATTCAATTGTTCCAGCATTGTTGTATCCGCTTGCTCTGATGAGTGTAGTTGCAGCTTTAGTTAATCGTTCTCTAATTTCTGAGGTCACGATAGTTGAAGGTGATTCTTCAATTATTTTCTGATGCCTTCTCTGGATCGAACACTCTCGCTCTCCAAGGTGAATGACGTTCCCTTGATTATCAGCTAAGATTTGTACTTCAATATGTCGTGGATTTTGTATGTATTTTTCGATATATATTCTGCCATCATTGAATGCTGATTTTGCTTCTGATTGACTTGATCGAAAGGATGAGGCTAACTCTGATTCCGAGTTAACTATCCGCATACCCTTTCCACCTCCCCCCCCTACTGCTTTAAGTAAAATTGGATAAGTAACTTTAAGGGCAGAATTTATTGCTTCTTCAATTGAAGTTAAAGGTTCGGTTGTTCCAGGTACAATTGGAACACTAATTGATGATGCAAGTTTGCGAGCCGCTGTTTTATCACCCATCAATCGTATGGATTTTGCACTCGGTCCGATGAAAATCAGTCCACTCTTCTCTACTAATTCAACGAAAATTGGATTTTCAGATAGAAATCCGTAACCGGGATGAATCGCATCCGATTTTGTTTCTTTGGCAATTTTAATAATTTTTTCTTGATTTAGGTAACTTTCACGAGCAGGAGCAGGCCCTAGGAGATAAACTTCATCTGCCATTAGGACATGCAGTGCATTATGATCAATCTCAGAGTAAACGGCAACGGTCTGGATTCCCATTTCTTTGCACGTCTTGATGACACGGATTGCAATTTCCCCTCTGTTGGCGATAAGTATTTTTTTTATTTTCATATTAAATAATCACACTAATTCTACGACTGTAACTCCTGTCCCTCCTTCGTTCCATTCACCTAATCTAAAGGATTTAATGGAAGAATTATTTTTTAGATATTCTGTGATCTTTTTTCTTAATGCACCAGTACCTTTACCATGAATGATGTCTATCCGATGGAGTCCTGATATAATCGCTTGATCAATAAATTTATCAACTTCTGCGATTGCTTCATCTCCGTACATGCCACGTAAATCAATTTCTTTTTTGATTTCAATTGTTAAAGGATATGGCATATCAACCGATTTTGTGGCATATGTTTTTTTCTGCTCAACAAGTTCAAGATCTCTTCGATGAACTTTCATTCTGACATCACCGATAATGACAATGGAATAATTTTCATCGATTTTTAAAGCTATTTCACCTGTTGTGTTGCTTTGCTTGATACGAACATTATCACCGATTTGAAATTCATTTATAACAGGAGCAGGTTGAATTTCTTCAAGCATCTGTTCGAATTCACGACTAACTTGATTAATCTCCTCCTTCGCTTTTTTAATGACTTGTCTTTCGGCAGAGGATTCTTTTATTTCACGCACTGATTGTTCGATAATGGTATTTGCCTTTGAGACGATATGTTTTGCTTCATCAATCGCTCGAAGTTTAATAATTTTAAGTTCTTTTTCAAGCGAGGTTACTTTGTTCTTATAAACGATATTCAAGCTATCAAGTTTTGTTTTTTCTGCATTCACATTCTCCAAGCTTACTTTTAGTTCTTGGGAATGTCGCTCAAGATCGATTATAAGATTTTCAAGTTTGTTGGCTTCATCCCCGATTATTTCTCTTGATCTTTGTATAACGTCAGAGGGCAGATTCATACGGTTAGCCATCTCAAATGCGTAGCTGCTCCCAGGGATTCCTAAGCGAAAGCGATAAGTGGGTTGTAATGTTTTTTGACAGAATTCCATCGCTGCGTTACACACATAGGGAGTTTCGAATGCAAAAGCTTTCAAAGAACCGTGATGAGTTGTGGCTATGTTCAAGGAACCAATCTTAGTGAAGCACTCAAGAATTGCTGCCGCAAGCGATGCACCTTCATGAGGATCAGTTCCCGAACCAATCTCATCGAGCAATATAAGACTTGCAGAATTTGCGTTCTCAAGAATTAACTTTAAATTTTTCAAATGAGAGCTAAAACTGCTAAGGTCATTCTCGATAGATTGTTCATCCCCCATATCAACGAAAATATCTGAGAAAATTTTCAGCTCACTTTCCGGTGAGGCAGGAATATGGCATCCAGATTGCGCAAGGAGGGTCAATAAACCGACTGTTTTCATAGCTACGCTTTTACCCCCAGCATTCGGTCCTGTAATGACGATTGTTTTTATGTTTTCAGGTATTTCCATGTTTAACGGAACAACATCCCTCTTTCCATGCTTTTGAATGAGAATAGGATGAAAAGCGTTGTGCAATATGAATGTTCCATCCATCTTTAGTTTGGGTTCCGACCCTATCACTTCGATTGAATATTTTGCCTTCGATTGAATGAAATCGATTTCTGATAATATCTGAATGTTTGCTAAAATATCATCTTTAACATCACGAACTTGTCTTGTTAACTCTTTAAGAATTTTCTCAACTTCCTGCTGTTCTTGTATATGTAGCGTGCGAATTTCGTTATTAAGTTCAAGTGTTATCGATGGTTCAATGTAGACAGTCGCACCACTTGAAGATACGCTATGTATAAAACCTGGGACATGATTCTTATGTTCAATCTTTATCGGAATAACCATCCGACCTTCACGTGTAGTGATGATTTCTTCTTGAGTCCATTCTTTACCTGCAATTGATTTTAAAATAGATTCCAGACTTTTCTTGAGCGAACGACTTTTATCAATAATTTGATTCCTGATATCAGACAATTCTCTGCTTGCTTTATCTCGAACTTTTCCATCTTCATCAATCGCCTTATTAATATTATATTCAAGAATTTTCTCTATATGAATAGACTTAACTCTTGTGAATAATAACGGATAAGTCTTTGATCTTCGAGAGAAATAGACATGGGTCATCATGGATGTTTTTAAGATACTTCCTATCTTCTGAAGATCATCCGCGGAGAGGATATAATTTTCGATTGCGGATCTATGAAGACTTGTTCGGATATCAAAAATATTATCAAGAGGAAGTGGATCATCAGACTCGAGTAATTGTTTCATCTCTGAGACTAATGATAAGTTAAGTTTGATTTCTTGAAGATCGGTAGATGGCTCTAGATGTCCAACATGCTCCCGTCCTAAATCAGAAATGGAATATCTCTGGATATATTTTTTTACTTTATCAAATTCGAGTTTCTCGAAGGAATTCAACAAATCACGCATGCACGCTCTTCGGTTATGGTGTTCTAACACTTTTGATCACATCTCTAATTTCATCGAAAAACATTTTTGAGTCAGGCATCCATTTAGTCGTGTAATCAAATACTTTAGGTGCAATTGGAAAAACTTCGTCGTACAACAGTGACTCTATTTTTGTTTCCTCCGTAGGGAGATCAAATAAATTAAACATAACAAGAATCAGACTAACAGCAATGGCACCTTGAACCGCTCCCAAGAGACCCCCGGCGATTCTTGACCACGCTTTTATCGCGTCACCACTACTTTGACCAAACCATCGATAAAGTAGATTGACCAAGATTACAATCAAGATAAAAATTGTAAAAAAAGCTAATATAATGGCAGCTTCTTTTGAAAAACTAAGCCATTCAATTAAAACTTCAGAAAATGCCGTCACGAATTTAGTTGCACAAATCAAGCCACCCAAAAATCCGAAGATTCCAAAGATTTTCTTCATCAATCCATCTCGCGTGCCAAGAATGATAAAGACGATGACCCCGAGTACAATCAATATATCTGTAATATTCATACGCTTAATTCCCTAATAGTTTTTTCACTGTTTCTTGGACGAGTTTACCGTCTGCTTTTCCTTTAAGTTCTTTCATTACGTTAGGCATTACTTTTCCGAAATCCTTTGCCCCTACAACTCCTATCTCATTAATTTTATTTCTGACAATTTCTTCTATCTCTTCCAAAGCAAGTTGTTTGGGTAAATATTCTTGAATAATCCCAAGCTCTTTCTCTTCCTGATCAGCTAAGTCATTTCTACCAGCATTGCGAAAAATTTCTATCGATTCCTTTCTCTTCTTTGCAGCAGATATGAGAACAGATATTTCGTCTTCATTAGACATCCCACCGGTTGGTCGTTTCTCAACCTGCTTTTCTAAAAAACCAGCTTTGATTGTACGCAGCGTTTCTAACCGCAATTTATCTCTTGATTTCATTGCCACTTTTAAATCTTCTGATATCTTGTCTATTAATGTCATAATCTAATTACCTTGTGAAAGGAATATATGATTTTGATAAATGATTGTCAATAAGATATTGATATTAATCATTATGAATGGTACATTCTCGACATTCACACTTTAGAGAAGAATCGGGAAAGGTAAACCAATTTATAAAGCTGCTATCCTCTACTTTTTCTTTGCTTGCACCCTTTTTACTTTTATTGCATCATACTGTGAGGACGTACTAAATATTTATTATTTTTTGGAGAATCAAAAATGTCGGAAAATCTGAGCAAAATAACTTTTTTAACCAAAGTGTTTAATTATGAACAAAACAAAGAATGGAAATATAACGGTGAGCTGCCAAGCGTAGTCGATTTCTGGGCGCCTTGGTGTGGACCTTGCAGAATTGTGGGACCCGTTCTCGACGAGCTTTCAAACGAATACTCCGGTAAAGTGAATTTTTACAAAGTGAATACTGAAGAAGAAAAAGAACTCGCTTCACTCTTCGGGATTCAAAGTATTCCCAGTTTGTTATTCATCCCCAAAGATCGACAGCCAATGATGTCGGTCGGTGCACTGCCAAAGGATAAGCTAAAACAGATCATTGATAAAGAGTTGCTCTCAATCCCAGTTCAGAGTGAGCATCACGATCATTGCAACAATGGAGGTTGCGACCACGACCATTGTGGCGAGCAACATTATCACTAAATTGAATGAAGCGATTCTATAAAATACTTTGGAAGAATTTGTGGACTAAGCGTTTATTGTTTCTGGTAATTGGTGGGGTTTCAGGATATGCATATTATTATTTCATTGGATGCAGAACTGGCGCTTGCCCTATCTCAAGCAATCCATACATTAGCACATTGTACGGTGCTGGTGTAGGTTTATTGAT
>CAYGZC010000101.1:0-2146 GCA_964354225.1 uncultured Chlorobiaceae bacterium
GCGTTGGTAAGGAGAAAATAAGTCGTTACACCGTCATTTCTAAAAAACGCTCCATAACTACCATAAATCATACGAACTTGACCATATGTATCTTGGCCGTATCCACTTGTAATAAGACTACCAGCACGAACCGAACCAGCAGTATCTACATCTAGTTTGTATGTTGGACTGTTCATTCCTATCCCAACATTCGTGTTGTTTAACCACAACCCAGTGCTAGTGTTCATCGTGTTGGATTGGACAATACCAAAAGCATTACTTCCAGGATAATAACCCATACCGGTCACCACATTTCCATTTCGGATAAGTGCGATGTGGCTTTTACCGTCGGCAACGGCACCCTGTCTTGTTAGGTTCATCATACCATATGTGCCTCCGTTGTCCGCTGCTCCGTCCGAAATGGATACCGTTGGAGCCGATGTGAAGGTCGTGGCTCCGTTGAAAACTTGAAGTGTTGCCCCAGGAGAAGGCGTCCCAATCCCAAAATTACCACTCGTATCAATGACAGCTACTTGTGTCTCCGTTGTGCTTCCAGAGGCTCTATACAAGAATTGAAACGGATTTACACCTGCTCTCCCGTCCAGACGCAACGCAATACCAGGGTTTGCTGTAATGGTTGTCCCCCTAAAATTATTGTTGAGATTGAGAATATTCGTTAATTCACTACAAAGACCCGCATCGCCCGTCGTAATATTACTGAGATTGACTTGTCCATTAGCTGTAATGGTTCCGCCGACATCTAATAAGGACACAGGAGCAGTTTTATTAATCCCCACTTTTCCACCTGCTCCACCATCACTTTGTAAGATGATGTTCTTTGTACTCGCCCCTGTATCAATATACAAATCACCAGCCTCTAATGATTTGATAAGGGAGGTCGCTCCTGTGGTTTTTAATCTAAGCCCAGCATTTCCTGAGGTCGCCTCAATCCGTTGGGTACAACCAATGAACTTAATATGAAAATTATCCGCTGGGCTGGTCGTTCCTAATCCTGTATCGCTTCCGTTTTGAAACATATAGCTATTCGCAAGGGTATTGGCTGAAGATGCAAAGGGGTGATACCCAGCCGACACGGAACCACCAATCGTTCCAGATGATGGAACGGCAAATGACCGCAGATTACCGCTTGCATCGACACCAAGAGCCAGCGATGGTGTCGCTGAAGTAACACCCGTGAATTGCGCCGTTGTAGCAATGATAGAATTACTACCAAGATTCACATTTGAAGTTGCCCCAGTATATGGGACGCGTAGTGCATCTTGCGTATCAACATATGTTTTATTGGTAAGATGATTCGCTGTAGTTGGAACGGCTGATGATGATATTTTATAAGTCCCTAAATCTGTATCTGAGATACTACCCGAATATCTTACAAAATTAAGATTCACAATACCAAGTGTATCACCGCTACCAATCGATACTGCACCATCGACATATAGCTTATTTGTTAAATCTGCATTCGCAGTAGGAGCACGAGTTGTTTTTATATTTTGATTGTTTAAATCAATTGTCTTTGATGCACCTATGTAAGGAACAAGATTCGTTGGGTCAATAGATGTTCCGTCAATAAATAGCTCATCAGCCTGGACGATACTTAATCCGTCGAGATTGTTAAAATTATTTGTATAACTGATTCCCGACAAGTTATTAGCCATATCTATATATTCTACATAGTGTTTAGATATTAATTTTTATTGTTCTACCTCAATAGAATGGAAATCAATCGCTTTCATATATACACTTCTTCTTCTAAGAAACAATCAGGAACTAATGAAGACTACAATATCACGCTTCGGAGACCTATTATTTTACAAAATCCACATCACTATTTCAAATGCATTATTAAACAGGCAACTATTCCATATACCTTTCAGCAGGTTAATGACAATTTTAACTCATTTAGTTATATTATGACTCGTGGCGCTACTACTTATCCACAGAAGACATTTACGATTTCAAATGGTAACTATACGGTGAATACACTACTCACTGAGGTAATTAACAAATGGGTTGCTAATATTGCAACCTATTTAGCTTATTCTCCAACATTTTCATTTACCTATGACCGAAACAACATGTTTGTTACATTTTCATTTACGGCCGATGCAACCAATACATCATTTACCATTAAACCGATTGCAAATAA
>CAYGZC010000102.1:0-1674 GCA_964354225.1 uncultured Chlorobiaceae bacterium
ATAATACGAAACAACATCTTGCTGGAATTGTTGAAAATCCTGTACAGTGATTTTTTCTAGAGAAAGCAGATCGTTTATCCTGTTGTATCGCGATAGAGGTTCCCAAAGTGTGGAGAGGTAATAAGGATACGTTTGATCTATAAACTTTTGGTTTGCCGAAACAATCACTCCGCTTTTTGGATTAAAATTCTTAGGTAATTTATCGAATGGTACATACCCCCGCCATTCGTCTTCGCCTGTGCTGCCATTTAGTAAAAGAGTCCCAGCGTGTTTACTGCGAATAGGAACCCCGCCTGCCATCCACCATCCGATATTGCCGCGAACATCTGCATACACGAGACATTGGCTTGGAACGGTTAATTGCTTAATACCCTCCTCGAATTCAATTTTATTTGTCGCTCGATCAATCCGGTAGAAACCTAAAATCTCGTCGCTAATATCGAAACCTGTCCATTGCATTGAGATGGGCGAATGACGATGCACCGATGCAGCATGAGAATGCTCAGACATAGGATGAACATCGTTAATGATCGGACCGTGGTGTGTTGAGCGAACGGTAATAACAACACTATCTGATGTACCGATATGAATTACCTCATCGTGAGTCTGCATGTGGAGATATCCACTTTTAAATCGGTAGTAGTTTGGTTTAAGAGAATCTTCTTCCTCAATGTAAAAATCAGCATCATCAAGCATTGCATTAGTGAAACCCCATGCAAGTGAATCGTTATGCCCGATAACCACAAGTGGAACACCAGGAATCGAAACGCCCGCAACATTCCATCCGGGCGCTGAAAGGTGCATCTCGTACCATTTTGCCGGAAGGGATACCAAGAGATGAGGATCGTTTGCAAGAATCGGTTTACCGCTTACTGATTTTGATGAATCTATTACCCATGCATTGCTTCCTGATGAGAAAGGTCCCATGTTAAAATAATCCCGGTAACTGCGAACATCGGCGAGAAACCTGTGAAGATCGTCAGAATTCAGATTTGCCTGATGCTGAGAAGCAGTTGATGGTAACACTTCGGGGTATGCAAGAAAAATTTCACGAAATTTTTCGGGTGGAACCATGGTTTCAATCTCGGCATACGTAAGGTCAACCCACCAGGCAAAGTTTAATTCCCATCCCATCAAGCGTGCAAGGATGAGACTGTGTTGTACCGTCCATGGCTCCGGCTCATAATTGAGCATATCGAACTCGACAGGATATTTTCCCCGATGAGTAGTGATAAATTCATTTACGCCTTCGGCATAATCTTCAAGAAGTCGCCGCGAAGTGGGATGAAGGTGTTTCTCTAACGATTCAGCAAGGACCACAAATCCCAATGTACGGAAGAGTTTATCGAATTTTACAGTCGCAGTGTCAAGCAGCTCTGAGAGTCTCCCCTGCCCCACCCGCCTGCCTAAATCCATTTGCCACAAACGGTCCTGTGCGTGAACATATCCAACAGCGTACATTAGATCATGTTCATCGCGTGCTGAAATATGCGGCACACCGTATTCATCACGAAAAATATCGGCCGATTCATGAAGTCCCACGACATTAATAGTACCGTTTGTAACTGGATATGATTTCGTAATAAGATGCCGCAAGAAAACATAAGCTGAAATAAGAACAATCAGTAAAACGATCCCTACGCCTATGCTGATTTTTGTAAGTTTAGACATTGA
>CAYGZC010000103.1:0-67407 GCA_964354225.1 uncultured Chlorobiaceae bacterium
TCGTCCGTTTACAAACGATCAACCTTGGGGCATCTTCTTTATCCATCTTGCTAAACCGCAAGTGTATGTAACACAGTTGAGGAAACTAATTCGTTCACTCGCTCCGATGAAGCGCAAGCACAAAGATTATCCAACATGGAACCCGCAGCATCTTCTTTTTATTTGTACGCCCGATTGGAAGAATTACACGTTTGCACATTTTGAAGGGGAGAAACCTGAATCTGCAAAGTTATCAATCTTTGGATGGGAGTGTGGCTCGGATTTTATTAGAACGCTATGCGAATTCAATTTGCCGCAGCTTCGATTCCCGGAAGATCAGGATATGTTCGAACTCCGCTTCAGCGGAGCGTGGGTGAAGCAATGGTCTGCGGCGTTCGATGTGAAATCGGTGACGAAGAAGTTTTATCAGGAGTACGACAAGATTTTCCGAGATATTAAACGGTTGCTTGCCCATCAATTTAAGCTCTCGCCAAAGCTGTACGATAAAAAGTACGCTGAATGGACAGAGAAAGAGCGAGATAAGGAAAAGCCGCTTCATCTTTTTGTACAGAATCTGGTCAACCGCTTGATGTTTCTGAAATTTTTGGAAAAGCGGCGGTGGCTCAATTATAATCCAAACTATTTAGCTGATTTATACAACAAAGCTATTTCTCGGAATGATGAGTTTTACCAGAAGTATCTCTTGTATGTATTTTTTGCCGGATTAAATAGGCAAGTACAGCGCTTTAAACTTAATAATGGCGATGTTGTTGCTAAGGCGCAGTATGCTGAAGAAGATATCGGTGTTCTCCCTTTCCTAAACGGTGGTCTGTTCGAGAAAGAGCCAAGAGATGAAGAAATAACTATACCCAATGAAGCATTCAAAGAATTGTTCGAACTTTTCAGTAGGTACAACTTCACAATTACGGAGGACACGCCGCTCGATGTTGAGGTGGCTGTTAATCCTGAAATGTTGGGGAAAGTGTTCGAAGAGTCGGTGATAACCCGGAAAGAAAAAGGCGCATACTACACACCCCGTAATATTGTCTCATTCATGTGCCGGGAAGCGCTGAAGAATCATTTGCAAGGTCAGCTTAGTAAAGAGGATGCAAAAGTAAAAATTGAAGCATTGGTCGAGAGCCGCTCCGCAGAATTGCTTGATGGTTCTGATGCGTTAGAGATTTACAAAGCGCTTTACAACATAAAAGTTCTTGATCCTGCTGCCGGATCAGGTGCGTTCCTCGTAGGGATGATGATGGAGATTCTTGAAGTGTATAAAGCAATCGGCGCAAAGTTAGAGAAAGATAATCCGTACATCGTGAAGAACAAACTTGCAAATCCGCACGAAGTGTACAAACTGAAAAAACAGATTATACAGAACAATCTGTACGGTGTGGATATTGAAGAGTTCGCAATCAACATCGCACGGCTGAGATTCTGGCTTTCGCTGGCGGTTGATTTCCCCATCGACTTCAACAGCCACGATGAATTTATTGCACGAGTGCACGAGATTGAGCCGCTGCCAAACCTTATCTATAAAGTTAAATGCGGTGATTCCCTCCTGGCAAATTATCACGGCGTATCGCTTGAACCGCACAAACGGCTTGCAAAAGGTGAGTATGCAATCGGAAGAAAACAGCGTATTCAAGATGCGATTAAAGCGGTGACCGACAAGAAACGAGGTTTCTTTACTGAAAGCGATTCTGCAAAGAAGAAAACAATACAAACACAAATAGAATCTTCGCTGAAATCGCTGGTGGTAAAGGAGATCGAGGTTGAGATTGATGCGATGCGCAAGGAGACGGCGCAGGATAATTTGTTCGGGATGACGAAAAAACAGCGTGAGGAGCATGAGACAATAGAAAAAGAAATCGCCCGCCTTAGCGACGTAAAGAACGAGCTGATTGCAATCGATGGTTTGCCTGCAAACTTCCCGGTTATATGGGATGTCGATTTCGGTGAAGTAATGAATCCAGACAGACCTCCGAGTTCTGGCAAAGGCAATTCCGAGAAAGAACTCGGAGGTCTTGCCGATCAAGGCTTCGATGTCGTGATTGCCAACCCACCGTACGTGCGGCAGGAAGATATTAAGGAGTTAAAGGAGGAGCTTGCTCTACATTATGAGTGTTACACCGGCACGAGCGATTTATACACATACTTCTACGAGCGGGGAATAAAGCTTCTTAAGCCGAAAGGGACTTTATCGTTCATCTCATCCAATAAGTTTTTCCGTGCAGGATATGGAGCAAAACTTCGTCAGTATTTATCCGAAAATACAACATTACAAAAAATAATAGACTTTGGAGATTTACCTGTCTTTGAAGCTACTACATATCCATGTATCGTAATAGCAAAAAAACATACAACTGCTGGCAAAGGTGAAGCAACGGACAATGCGATAAAAGCACGAACAGTTACATCCATAGAAGAGCTTGAACACTTCGAAGAAACATTCCTTGCGCTGGCAATTGAGATGCGCCAGAGCGACCTTAGCACAGACGGCTGGAGAATTGAAGATAAACATGTGCTTGCATTGCTGGAGAAAATTAAGAAGGCAGGCGTTCCGCTGGAAGAGTATGTCGAGGGAAAGATTTACTACGGCATCAAGACCGGTTATAACGAGGCATTTGTGATTGATGAAGACACGAAAAACCGATTGATTAAAGAAGACAAGAAGTCGTTAGAAATGATTAAACCTGTGTTGCGAGGAAGAGATGTTAAGCGGTACCTGATTGATTATCAAAATCTATATCTCATTTATGTCCCTCGTGGTTGGACCAATGAAAACAGGAAAAAACAGGATGCTGAGAAATTTTTTAAAATAACATACTTTTCGATTTACAAATACCTCAAGCAGTTCGAAAAACACCTCACGAAGAGAGACGATCAGGGAGACTATTGGTGGGAAATGAGACCGTGTAGGTATCTCGATGAAATGAATGAATCAAAAATTGTTTGGGGAAATCTCGGAGACACGGCAGGATTCACTCACGATCAGAACCAACGATTTACCACTGCCCCCGCTTGTATGGTTCCAACTGATGATTTTGTTTTACTTGCATTGCTGAACTCGCATCTGGGTGACTATTTCTTTCATCAGATCGCTGCTGTACGTCGTGGTGGCTACTTGGAATACAAACCTATGTACGTATCTCAGCTTCCCATCGCGACCTTCACGCCGTTGCAACGTCGCACGATCGAGGAGGGGGTGGAAAAGATACTTAAAGCCAAAAAAGAAAATCCCAGTGCCAACACCACGCAGCTTGAGCGCGAGATCGATGAGATTGTCTATGAGATATACGGTTTAACGGAAGAAGAGAGAAGGATTGTGGAAGGGAAAGTCTGAACCAAGATTTATAGGATTAAAGGATGACCGTGATTATATTTTATCGAGGTAATCATGTAAATCATGATTATTATTATTATCTTTATAATCCTTTAATCATGTAGATCATGGTATGAAATACGAAGACATTACAGAGAAAATCATCGGTTGTGCAATGAAGGTGCACTCGATACTTGGAAATGGTTTTCAAGAAGTAATTTACCAACGTTGTCTTGCAATAGAATTATCTGAGGCAGGACTAAATTTTCAACGTGAAGTAGAAATGACTATCCAGTACCGAGGACAAGAGGTTGGAACACGGCGAGCCGATTTCTTGGTGGAGAATAAAATACTTGTTGAGTTGAAGGCACTGACCGAATTGGAGGATGTTCACCTTGCGCAAACTCTTAATTATCTTGAGGCGTACAATTTGGAAATCGGCTTGCTGATTAATTTCGGGGCAAAGAGTTTAGTGTTTAAGAGATTGCATAATAAAAAGTACCACGATTCATAGGATTACTATGAAAGTCTGGACCACGATTTGTAGGATTAAAAGATGACCATGATTATGTTTAATTGTGGTAATTTAATAATCAAGTGAATCATGGTTCAGACGGTGAGTGAATGATTACGACATCAAAGAAGTGGAGACGCGGTATCGGCGGCGGTATCCGAGGTTGGCGAGGGCACAACGAGGTTAAATGGGGTCAGCTCAAATATCTTTCAAAATGGTAAACTATCAAAAAATCAAGAAATATAAGATATTTCACTTAATACACAGTTTCACGGAATTGTGAAAATCATTATATAGTGAAATATGCCTTGACTTTTATATTATTTCATTATATATTCACTTTCACCAAATTATGAAAATGCTTATATAGTGAAAAATGGTTAAAACGTCATGAAAGAGGAAAAATATCAAGAAATATTAAAGGAAGTGTTAAGTCGTATATCGGGGCTTATGGTTATGGGGGTTCGAGACAAACTTGAAATAGGTAATAAGGTTGTCGATTTTGATGTAATTGTACAAATCGATAGAAAGCCATATGATCTCATGGTTGAAGTGATTGGAAAAGGGACACCTCTTAGCATCCGAGGAGCGATAATTGAATTACGTAAAATCATTCCCGAAGGGAAAACAGAAACACTCTATGGTGTTGTAGCTGCTCCTTTTATCTCAGATGTTGGTCGGCAGTTATGCCGTGAAGCTCTTATGGGGTGTATCGATTTAGCTGGTAATTGTTATTTGAATTTTGGATCGGTGTATTTGGAAATTAAAGGGAATCCTAATCCATCTCCGTACAAACCGAAGTTGTCGCTCTTCTCGCCCAAGTCAAGTCGAATCAGTCGAGTACTTCTCTCGAATGTATCGAAACTTTGGCAGGTACAGGAATTAGCGAAAGAAGCTGATGTAAGTTTAGGACTGGCATCAAAGATCAAAGATCAACTAAAAGAAGAAGGGTTTCTGATTGAAGAAAACCGGCTGATGAAACTAGTAGCTCCTGATCGTCTTTTAGATGCGTGGAGTCAAGGATATTCATACAAAAGAAATCGACTCTATGAATTCTATTCGAATTCAAATGTAGCAACCATTGAATGGGCAGTGCAATCGAATTGTTTAAATAATAATATCAAATGTGTGTTGTCATTATTTTCGGGTGCCGCACGTGTTGCTCCGCATGTACGTATGGACAAAGCATTCATTTATGTTGAGAAAGGTATTGACCAATTAGCACAAACATTGGACTTCAAACCTGTAGCAACAGGTCCCAATGTTATGCTGTTAGAACCTTATGATCAAAGTGTTTTTTATAAGACGCAAAAGATTGGTGAAGATGTTATTGTATCAAACATCCAACTCTATCTTGATCTCAAGCGATACAAAGGTCGCGGTGAAGAAGCGGCGGAGTTTCTTAAACAAGCAAGGTTAGATCGCGAATTCGGAATATGAGTAAACACGAACCAAAGGAAATCGAAGCAGCGCATCGCGTTCTTATCGAGTTGATGCAGATACTGGGAGCGTATCGGGACAAAATGATTTTGGTCGGGGGATGGGTCCCATACTTACACTTTGGCAATGAGCACGTAGGAAGTATGGATGTTGATATTGCTCTCGATAAGGATACAATATCTGACGATGTCTACAAAACAATTCGTAAAATACTCGAACAGCACGATTACAAGTCGGATGATAGCCAGCCATTTATTTTTTACTGAGAAGTAAAAGTCGATGACGGTGCACCTATTAAAGTTGAAGTAGATTTTTTAGCAGCCGAATATGGTGGAACTGATAAACACCATCGGACACAGCTCATTCAAGATATTAAAGCGCGAAAAGCGCGCGGTTCTGATTTAGCATTTGAACATCCATTGCGACTCAGTATCACGGGAAAAATGCCGAACGGTGCAGAAAATACTGTTGAGCTACGTGTCAGCGGAATAGTCCCTTTCATTGTTATGAAAGGAATGGCGCTCTATGATCGTCTGAAAGAGAAGGATGCATACGACATTTATTTTTGCCTAACGAAATTTCCCGGTGGAGTAAGAGAGCTTGCTGAATCGTTTCGTTCACTAATAAATGACAAACTTGTTCGAGAAGGTCTCTCAAAAGTGCGAAGTAAATTCAGCTCTATAGGCTCGATGGGACCGGTTGCAGTTGCTGAGTTTATAGGAATAGAATCCGGCGAGCAACGTGCATTAGTCATAAGGCGTGCATTTGAGGTGGTTGACGAATTTCTTACGATTCTCAACGTACAACCATTTCAGGTAACTTGAGAATTTCCCAATGATCTGTACAAATCAGTTAATGGAAATCATGCTAATCATGAGAATCAAGGTTCAGACAACAACAAGGTATAAGTTATACAGTACACAATTTTAAATTATCTGTTGTCCACTTTTATTAAATCTTTTTTTTCATTACTTTCCAATGAAGAATCGCTTAAAGAATAATGGATAGAAATACGAAGATCGTTAAAGATATTATCGATATCTGCCACCGCCTTTACACTAAAGGTTTTGTCACTGCAACAGATGGCAATGTAAGCGTTCGACTTGAGAACGGCAACATCCTGACCACTCGCACTGCAATCAATAAAGGCATGGTAACGGAAAATGATCTTGTCGAAGTTGAGCTTAGCGGAAAAGTTCTAACGGGCAACTCTCTGCCATCAACAGAAATCGGCATGCATTTGTACATCTATTCTCAACGTCCGGATGTCAATGCAGTTGTCCATGCTCATCCACCATACGCAACCGGTTTTGCTACTGCACGTCAACCTTTGAATGAATGTTTATTCCCTGAAGTAATAGTTGGTCTTGGTGCAATCCCTCTTGCAGAATATGCAACACCTTCTACAGAGGAAGTATCAAAATCGTTAGAGCCATACGTGAAGATCGCAGATGCGATACTTTTAGCTAATCATGGCGTAGTAACGTATGGGAAAGATTTGTGGGATGCATATTTCAAGATGGAGAAAGTTGAACATGCAGCACATATCACTTTTGTTGCCCGGATGTTGGGAGGTGAGAAACCGCTTTCACCTGAAGACATCGAAAAACTCAGAGCTATTAGTCAGCAATCATGGGGAAAAGATTTTTCCGAGAAGATTGCTTGCGAAACGAGTTGTGCGATAGAAGATAATTCCGTATCTTCACCTTCCGATGAAGAAATCCGAGAGCTTGTGAAAAAGATGCTGAGAGCATGAAATCGAAAATCAAAAATCGAAAAATGAAAATCAGAGTCGGTGTAATATTTGGTGGTCGTTCTGCCGAGCATGAAGTCTCGCTCGTATCAGCTTCCTCAATCATCGGTGCGCTTGATAAAAAGAAGTACGAAATTATTCCCATAGGTATCACGCCGGAAGGGGAATGGATAAGCTCACGCGATGCACTCAAATTACTGAAAGAGAAAAAGCAATTTCATAATGAGGGAAAGGTAGCTCTACTTCCGGAACCAACAAAAAATAATTTTATAACCATCACTCCTAAACGATCAATCCTATCGCAGAAGCATCTTGATGTAATCTTCCCTGTGTTGCATGGAACGTATGGTGAGGATGGAACGATACAAGGGCTCTTTGAGCTGGCAAATATTCCGTATGTTGGTGCGGGCGTTCTGGGTTCATCGGTTGGGATGGATAAAGTTATTACAAAACAATTATGTGAGCAGGCAGGTATTTCGGTGACTCCATACATTTGGTTTGTGACTCAAGAATATGCCAAGTACACTAAAAAGATTCTCACAGCCATTGAAATTAAACTTGGCTATCCATGTTTTATCAAGCCGGCTAACTTGGGTTCAAGTGTAGGCATCTCAAAAGCGCATAACAGGAAACAACTTGTCGAGTCGATAAAACTCGCTTCGAAGTACGACCGGAAAATATTAGTCGAAAAAAGCATCGAGCATGCCCGCGAGATCGAAGTGAGTGTACTTGGGAATGATGATCCCATTGCTTCAGTCCCGGGTGAGATAATTTCTTCTAATGAATTTTACGATTACTATGCAAAGTATATTGACGGCAAATCTAATTCAATTATTCCGGCAGATCTGGCAAAGAAGGTTGTGAAAAAGATTAAAGATGTAGCAATCCAAGGATTCAACGCAATTGAATGTGCCGGGATGGCACGTGTGGATTTTCTTCTGACCCGACGGGCAAATAAAATTTATTTCAATGAAATTAATACTATTCCGGGTTTTACTTCCATCAGTATGTACCCAAAATTGTGGGAAGCAACGGGAATTCCTTATAAGAAGCTGTTAGATCGTCTCATCGAATTGGCAATAGAACGCCATATAAATAAGCAGCGGCTTTACCGAATTTTCCAGCCAAAGAAAAAATGGTACAAATAATTTGATTTCTTGATAAATAAATCTTACATTTTTGGCATGGAAAATCAATACTACCGTAAACCTCGACCTAAAATTAAGAGCTGGATTAATAAAACTCTTAGGAAGAAGAGAGTTCTTCTTGTTTTACTTATTGCCATTCCCGCAGTATCGTTCATGATGTTCAGCAATAAGGGCATAATACAGCGTTTCAGCTTGGAATCCGAGAAGAAAGAGATACAAGTGAAAATTCATCAAGCACAGCAAGAACAGCTTCTCTTACAACAGCAATCGAAAGCGCTTGATACCGATCCCAAAGCAATCGAAATGGTTGCGCGTGAAAAATATGGTATGATAAAAGAAGGAGAGACGGTATATAAGGTTAAGAGAGCACAAAAGTAATTTAAAATTTTAGGAGTGAAAAACTCCAACTACCAATCCCAATTTCCAAATCTCAAAAGTTCAATGGAACTATTCGAACCAGACCATAAAAATAAATCCTCTCATTCAAATTCATTATCCAGCCCTTTAGCGGAACGAATGCGTCCGGCTGCGTTGGAAGATTTTGTAGGTCAAAAACAATTACTCGCTATTGATGGACCCCTTCGGATTTTGATCGAGCGGGATGAAGTTCCATCCATGATATTTTGGGGACCTCCGGGTTGTGGGAAGACAACTCTTGCCCGAATTATTGCACAATACACAAAAGCCGATTTCTTTCAGCTGAATGCAGTTTCATCGGGTGTGCAAGATGTAAGGAAAGTACTTGAGCGTGCGGAGATAAATCGCGCACGACTGAACAAAAAAACCATTCTCTTTATTGATGAAATACATCGCTTCAACAAGGCACAGCAAGACGCATTGCTACATAGTGTTGAAGATGGAGTGATCACTTTGATAGGTGCAACAACAGAAAATCCTTCCTTTGAAGTTATATCACCACTTCTCTCAAGGTGCATGGTGTATGTTCTTGAACCGTTAGGCGTTGAAGAACTGAATCACATTATTGACCGGGCACTTGAGACCGATGTCGTATTAAAAACACAAAACGTACAGATTGGGAAAAAAGAACGTGAGCTGTTGATGCTGCTCGCGGGTGGTGATGCGAGGATAGTTTTAAACGGATTGGAAACTTCACTCCGACTTGTAACTCCGGGCAAGAAAAGCGAAAGGATCATTAGCATAAAAGCGATTGAGGAAGCTTTTCAGCGGCGGTACATCAAATACGATAAAGGCGGTGAAGAACATTATAACATCATATCGGCATTTATCAAGAGCATGCGCGGCTGCGATCCTGATGGAGCCATCTATTGGTTAGCTCGTATGCTGGAGGGCGGCGAAGATCCAAAATTTATTGCCAGAAGGATGGTTGTGCTTGCTTCAGAGGATATTGGTAATGCTGATCCGTATGCGTTAACTTTAGCAACGAGTTGTTTTACAGCAATCGATTATGTTGGAATGCCTGAGGCACGCATAATTTTAGCACAGGCAGCCGCTTATCTCGCTTCGTCACCAAAGAGTAATGCTGCGTACATAGCAGTTGAGGAAGCTCTTGCCGATGTTAAGCAGCGAGATCATTATCAAGTACCACTTCATCTTAGGAATGCACCAACGAAACTGATGAAAGAAATTCAATATGGAAAAGAATACAAGTATGGTCACACCTTCGATAGTCATTTTGTAGAACAGCAATATCTGCCGAAGGAACTGAAGGATAAAATTTATTATCGTCCAAGTGATGAGGGGGCGGAGAAATCAATTCACGAACGGTTAAACAAATGGTGGAGAAATAAACAACGATGACTAGTAAGAAAGATTTTGCAGTTGGTATCGATCTCGGGGCAACAACTATCAAAGCAGGTGTTGTTGAAAAAAACGGTTCAATCCCCGATCAGTTCTCTGTTGATTCGAAAGCGAACAAAGGTCCAAAGATGGTAATTCAGCAAATTATTTTCACCATCCAGGAACTCTTTGGTCGGCATAAGCCATCTGAATGCGCGGGTATTGGCATAGGTACGCCCGGTCTTGTTTCAATAGATAGCGGGACAGTTCAGCATCCTCCAAATTTTGTTGACTGGGGAACGGTTGATATTACAAAAGAGGTAAGAAAGGCATTCAAAATGCCTGTGTTCGTAGAGAACGATGCTAATTGTGCGGCTATTGCCGAGGCAAGATATGGCGCGGGTATCGAGTTTAAAGATTTCCTTTTCGTTATCTGGGGAACAGGTGTTGGCGGTGGCATCATAATTGACCGTAAAATATTTCGAGGACCACACGGTGGGGCAGGAGAGATCGGGCATATCTCCATCGACTACAATGGTCGGTTGTGTAATTGTGGAAATTATGGATGTATCGAAAGCTATGTTGGACAGAGGTATCTTTCTCAGCGGACTAAAGAGATTTTAACTAGCTCCAAAGATGGTTTACCTACAAAGCTTGAGCAGCTTGTTGATGGGAATTTAAACAAGCTTAATCCTGAAATCATTTCTCAGGCAGCAGAGGAAGGAGATCAAATAGCGATAGGTGTGTTAGAAGAAGCCGGTGAATTGTTGGGCTGTGCACTTGCCTCTATTTTGAATGTTCTTGATTTACGCGTAGTTGTTATTGGCGGTGGTATTTCTGCCGCACCGGCGTTTGTCTATGAGTCAATTATTACAAGTCTGCGCTCGCGGATTCTAAAACCTCATAAGGAAAGTATCCGAGTTATTCGCGCCAAACTCGGGAACAAAGCTGGAATTGTTGGAGCAGCGAGCTTGGTTCTGTAAACACATCATGCGAGTTCAACAGATCATCCTGCTTTCGATTGTTCTTTTCACTCTTTCGTCCGGTCAGGAATCTATTCTACGGGACTCGACCTTCCTTGCAAGTGATACAATAAAAATTGATACTACGAGGCAAGATACAACAGCAGCGGTAAGTGGGGTGGATACAGTTGTCAATTATTCCAGCACCGATTCTATCGTATATTTTCTTCCGACCAAAACTATGTCGCTTTATTCCAACAGTGATATTAAATATCAAAAAATGGAGCTTCAAGCTGAACGGATCGATATCAATTGGGATAATTCTGAAATGATAGCAACCGGCGTTCCCGATACCTCCGATACAACCTCAAGAAAACTGCGTGGTGCGCCGGTAATGAATGATCAAGACGAAGTTTATAATGGAAGAGAACTTGGTTATAACTTCAAAACGAAGCGAGGCAGGATACAAGTTGCGGATACTAAAATGGAGGAAGGATTTTATCATGGAGAAAAGTTAAAAAAAGTTGGGCAGGATGTTTTATTTATTGCTGATGGACGATACACGACGTGTGATAAACCCGATCCTCATTATTATTTTTTCAGTCCGAAGATGAAAGTGAATCTGCAGGATAAAGTTATCGCTGAACCGATATACATGTACATCTCGGATGTTCCTGTTTTCTGGTTTCCCGTCGCTGTTTTTCCTAATAAGGGTGGAAGACGTTCCGGTATTATTGCACCCGCGATTGCTGAGAACGCAACTTATGGCCGCTTACTGCGGCATCTCGGTTATTACTGGGCAGTGAACGACTACATGGATTTCGCCTTTAAAACAGATTTATATACTAAGGGAAGCTGGGCATTATTTTCAGATTATCAATATAATTTGAGATATTTTTTCAGCGGTGGTTTAAGCGGTGAATATCGGAAGATGATCGAAGGCGAATCATCGGATAAGAGCGGCCGAAAGGATATTTCGTACATGGCACATATATTTCACCGACAGGAGATCAATCCTACAATGCGTTTTGACGTGAACTTCACTTTTGCAAGTAATAATTCCTATCGTAATACAATCGATCTCAATCAGGCACTCCGCCAGGAAATTACATCCAATGCAACTATCTCAAAATATTGGGAAGGGACGCCGAACAGTATTAATATAAACATTTCTCGCCGGCAAAATTTAATAAGTGGAAATATAAATGAAATATTGCCTTCTCTGAGTTTCAACCACAGTCAGAGTTATCCATTTAGATTTGGTAAAAAGAGCTTTTCAAATCCGTCCGATCTTGCTTGGTACGAGATGATCGGAGTTGGTTACAATTCTAACTTTTCAAACAATAGGGCGAAAGTAAAACAGAAAGTTGGCGGAATTATTTATCACATCAATGGTCGAGATACAACGAAGACAGTTGAGGATTATGAGTTTGATCGTAATTATCGGCTTTCACAAAACGTTAATATGAACATTGCTCCCAAACTTGGTTACTTTACCATTTCTCCTTCGATGAATTATTCTGATGAGCGTACCTTCGTGAATAACGATGTGCCCGATACTGCACATGGTGCTCTTATCACTCGAAATCATCAACAATGGGGGAGGAGGGGATCGTTCTCGGCTGGTATTGGGGCGAGTACGAAGGTGTACGGGATTGTCCAGCCCGGCATCTTGGGTGTGTCTGCAATTCGGCATACGTTGTCGCCAAATCTTTCATTCGTGTACTCGAAACAAATCATTGGCGAACATCTTCCTCCGAAACAAATGATGATGTCGTTAAATGTTGGAAATAATTTTGAGATGAAAACCAAACCGTCGGAAGAAGGAAAAGAAGATAACAAGTTTCAGCTATTGAATCTGGGAATTAATCTTTCATATAATTTTACCGCTGACAGTTTAAATTTTTCTGACATCGGAATAAACTATCGAACGGGAATCGGAAACATGCTTGATATTGGTGGTGGAGCTGGGTTCGATCTATACAAGCTTGAGGAGATAAGACCACATATATATAATAGGGTCAATAAATTTCTCATAGCTGAAGAGGGGCGTTTGGCCCGTCTGAAGAATTTTTCTCTAAGCATATCAACATCGCTCTCAGGAGAGAAGAAGAAATCGGGCGGGGAAGTATCAGATACAGATACGACTGCTCAACTTCAACATATTGGTGGCTACCGTGGACGATATGGTGAAGAAGAGGAACCGGATTTCAGCATACCTTGGCGGTTGTCCATCTCGTGGGATTTTTCAGAGAACAAAGTCCCTGGCAGTAAATTCCGTTCATCAAATGTTCGTGGGAATTTGGAATTCAATCTAACCGATAATTGGAAATTCTCCATGAATGGCGGATACGATATCGTGAATAAAGAGGTTGTCGTTCCGCAAATTAATATCAGTCGTGATCTTCACTGCTGGATTATGAATTTTTCGTGGGTACCAATCGGAAATTATCGCTCCTACCAGTTCGAGATTAGGTTGAAGGCGTCTCAGCTTCAGGATATCAAGATAACTAAATCGGGAAGTTCAAGTGGAATATATTAAAGGTTACGATGTGGAATATATGATTAGAAGTCAAATAGTCAGATCGTTTCCATGTAAGGTTACGCAGAAGCTTTTCTTTCTTTGTACAAGTATGCTGGTTCTTTCTTTTTTGTAATTGTATCTTTTCCAATCATACACTTTACAAGATTCTGTCGTGCCGGGAGATGATACATAATATCAAGCATCGTACCTTCCAATATAGAGCGTAAAGCCCTTGCACCGGTACCGCGCTCTATAGCTTTTTGAACCACTGCTTTTAAAGCTTCTTCTTCGAAATCCAATTCTACTCCTTCAAGTCTGAACAGTTTCTGGTACTGCTTCACAAGTGCGTTCTTTGGTTGAGTTAAGATATTCAGCAAAGCTTTTTCGTCAAGTGAGTGAAGTGCTGCAACAACATGAAGTCGTCCAATAAATTCCGGAATTAAACCAAATTTTAATAAATCATCCGGTTCTACCAACGGTAGAAATTCATCCGCTGCGTGTTCTTTCTTACTCTTAATATTAGCTCCGAAACCAATTGGATTTTGACTGATTCTTCTAGCAATAATTTTTTCAAGTCCCTCAAATGCACCCCCACAGATAAAAAGTATGTTCTTTGTGTTGATGTTAATAAGACTTTGTTCGGGATGTTTGCGACCTCCTTTGGGTGGAACACCTGCAAGTGTGCCTTCCAATATTTTCAACAGCGCTTGCTGAACTCCCTCACCTGAAACGTCGCGCGTTATCGAAGTGCTGTCACTCTTTCGGGCAATTTTATCAATCTCATCGATGTATACAATTCCTCGCTCTGCTCTTTCAACGTTGTAGTCAGCATTCTGGAGAAGGTGAACGAGCACCGTCTCAACATCATCGCCAACGTATCCTGCTTCTGTTAGTGTGGTTGCATCGGCTATGGCAAATGGTACATCGAGAATCCTCGCTAATGTTTGTGCGAGTAGAGTTTTGCCCGTACCGGTTGGACCAAGTAAAAGTATGTTGCTTTTCTCTATTTCCACATCATCCATTGCATGAAGCTGGGACTTCGAATCAATCCGTTTGTAGTGGTTGTAAACCGCAACGGCGAGATTTTTTTTCGCGAATTCTTGGCTGATGACATAATCATCTAATGCTTTTTTAATCTCGATTGGAGTTAACAGTGTTTTCGCTGTGGCTCGTTTGGCGGTTATAGCAGCAAGATTATTTCTAAGGATGTCAACAGAGCTTACGACGCACGCATCGCAAATGTATGCTTCAGGACCGGCTATCATGCTTTGAACTTGTTCTGCTGTGCGTCCACAAAAAGAGCACTTGATCGGCTCATCCATTCTTGGTCGTTGTGCCATGATCTATTTATCTTTCTTGGGTTCTACTCGTGCTTTTTTAAATAACAGATTATCGATTAAACCGTATGCTTTCGCTTCTTCCGAAGACATGTAATAATCTCTATCCGTATCTTTCTCAACCTGCTCAACAGGTTTACCGCAGTGAATGGCGAGGATTTCATTGATGCGTTTCTTCATGCGAAGTATCTCTTCCGCTTGTATACTGATATCGGTTGCAGTTCCCTGCACACCACCCCATGGTTGGTGAATCATTATGCGCGAGTTCGGAAGTGCTGTGCGTTTTCCTTTAGTGCCCCCCGCAAGCAGAACCGCTGCCATACTTGCCGCCATACCAATGCAAATTGTTGAAATATTCGGACGAATGTACTGCATCGTGTCGTAAACTGCCAGACCTGACGATACGGAGCCGCCCGGACTATTGATGTATAAATTTATATCCTTGTCAGGATCTTCGGATTCTAAAAATAAAAGCTGAGCGATTACAAGACTTGCAATCGTATCGTCTATCGGTGTGCTTATGAAGACGATTCGCTCTTTAAGGAGACGCGAAAATATATCGTACGCTCTTTCGCCGCGTCCTGTTTGCTCAACAACAATGGGAACCAGTTGGTTTATTATCTTCTTCTCCATACAATATTTTACCTTTCCTTTTTAAGAGATACTAAATATTTTCAGCTAATAGGTTCTTCTGTAATTTTTTCCGTTATCTGTGCATATTTCTTTAGGAAATCTGTCAATTTGCTATTAATAATTCTATCCTTTACCGAGTTTGAAGATTTATAGAATTGAAGCAATCGCTCTTTCTCGATAGCGAATTTTGGTGCTTCAATTTCAGCAAGACGATCATAATCCGTGTCTTCAACACTGATTTTTTCAGTATCAACAATTTTTTCTTGGATTAAAAACCATTTTGCCTGATAAACTGCATAGCTACGATTATTTTCATTGAAAGCATCTTTATTAAAATCATCAGGCAGCTTTTTATTCGGATACTGATTTTTCATATCTTCAATTAAAGAGTCAAGGACGCCCTTGATCAGCGATTCAGGAACAGTAAATTCGTGCCGGCGTACAATCTCACCTATGATAGAATCTAACAGCCGGCGTTCGCTGAGATCATTCCAGTATCTTTCTATATCCTTTTTAAGTTGTTGCTGGAAATCTGTTAGAGTGGTTATTTTTTCTTTAGTGATTTTTTTAACAAACTCATCACTCAAATCGGGAAGATTTACCTTCTCGATTTTTTTTATAATAAGATCTAAATTATCGATGTACTTATCACCATCATGTTCTTGTTCGATCTTTACTCGACGTGTTTCACCGACCTTTACTTTGTGCAGTGCCTCTTTAATTTTAGGTAATAACGATTCATTAGCTAAATAAAATTTTGCATCGGTTTTTTTTTTGCCTATCAATAGGTTTCCGCTATCGTCAAGCTGCTGTACGTCTGCTGTAACTACATGTTCATCGTCGGTTACTTCATAAACTTGCTCCATCGTGCTGTTTGATTTGCGAAGCCGCAGAAGTTCTTCGCTGATTTCTTTATCTGTTACGATATGAATTACTTTTTCAGCGGGTATATTCTTATATTCCTTCAGCTCAAATGTTGGTTTGACCTCGTATTTTACTTTAAAGGTTAACAACTCTCCACGCTTGTAATCAATATCTGTAAGTACCGGTTCACCCACGGGAAAGATTTCTCGTTCCTTTACAACTTGTCGGTACAAATCACTAGCGATTGTATCAAGTGAATTGTATTCGATGCTTTCACCATGTTTTCGTTTGACAAGTTCGAGAGGTGCTTTTCCCTTTCGGAATCCTTTTATCTCAATTTTGGCTTGCTGTCGTTTATACGCTTCTTCAAGATGGGGAGCAAGTTCCAGTGCTGTTGCTTGAATTTGAATTTCTTTTTCAACATCTGATATGTTTGTTAGTGAAACTTCCATTATTCGAAATTATTCCTTTCCATAATTAAACGGATTCTTGATTAAGGTACATCGAAATAAATTAAATCCTCGTGTGTTGAATCAACCTGAAAATCATAGTGGGCATGGGGGGATTTGAACCCTCACAGGTTTCCCTACTAGCTCCTAAGGCTAGCGCGTCTGCCAGTTCCGCCACATGCCCAAGCTTAAGTTTTTCGGGTTGTCTTTACCAATTCCGATAGATAATCACTCGCATATTACGGTTTTTATAAAATTGTTGTCTCAATATACAGCTTTTTCGACGGAACTTCAACAGATCACGAAACAATTCATTTTGAGGAATTGTGAAAGCCCCGATGATGGTGAGCGATAAAATCTGCTGTATCAGTTTATTCTTTCAGCACCCGATTGATGCAAGCTGAAAGTGTTATAATATCGTATGGTTTGGTTAAATAATCATTAGCTCCCAGTGTTAAACTATCTCTTGCGATTTTCAACTCGTCTACTCCAGTGAGCATGATGACTTTATCTGCGAGGTTATTCTGCCGGACATTTCTTAAAACTTCCATGCCATCCATTCCCGGCATTCTGATGTCTAACAAAACAACATTGAAATAAATTTTTTGCAATTTTTCGATTGCGATCTCGCCGCTCTCCGCTTCATCAACGTCGAAGCCGCGTTGCTCAAGTTCATGTCTGAGAAGTAATCGCATTGTTTCCTCATCGTCAACGATGAGTATTTTAGTTTTATCCCACATTCTTTAACCTTTCAAAATTTGCATAAAATATACCACGAATATTAAGGAAAAGCAAGCTCAAAATAATTAAATGTGACAGATGTGGGTGATTTGAATGGAAGAAAGTCAATCAGGTTGCTCAGTAAAAAGAAAATCTGTATATTTTACAGGAAATAATTATAAATAACGGATGGGGCCCGTAGCTCAATTGGATAGAGCATCAGCCTTCTAAGCTGAGGGTTACGCGTTCGATTCGCGTCGGGCCTACATAAATTGAGGGTTTCTAAATTATCGCAACCATATCGCAACTATTCGTTTTTACTTTTGTTCCGCAGCCATTCGCTCGCGAGTGGTTGCGCGAGAAAGAAAGTGCGAACATGAATAAGCAAACAACTGAGCAACCACAAAAGCACGCGCGCTCATGAGCGGCTGCGGAACGCTGCGCATCATTCAAGAAAGATAGAATGACATGAATGACTCAAAGTCAATAATCAATTTTGGCGATTTGTCCAAACCTGCAAACACACTCATTAATAAGATCTCTGATGCTATCGGTGGAATCTTCAAACCACAGCAAATTAGAAGGGTTGCACAAGCAGAAGCAGAGGCGGAAAAAATACGTGCAGTTGGAAGGATTGAAGTGAATGAGTTGTAGCATCGTGCTCTACATCGGTTTATTGCTGAAGAGGCGAAGAACCAGCACAACATTGAATCTATTACCCAGAAAGCACTACCACAAGTAACAGAAAAAGCTAGTCCAGAAAAGGTTGAGAACGATTGGATAGTGAACTTCTTTGACAAATGTCGACTGATCTCGGATGAGGAAATGCAAAAGCTTTGGGCGATGGCTCTTGCGGGAGAAGCGAACTCCCCAGGGAAGTACTCAAAGAGAACAGTCAATCTTCTTTCCTCGCTCGATAAGGATGATGCTCAACGGTTTTCAAGACTCTGTTCCTACGGCTTTGTAATCCAAGGAGATCTTGTCACTCTGATCTATGATATCTTTCACCCCATATATAAAGATCACGGGATCAATTTCAGCATTTTGTCTCATCAGGAGGGCATCTGTCTTATCCAATTAGGGGACGTTTCTGATTTTGTGCTTCGCAATTTGCCTCAGAAAATAAAAGTCATTTTCTTTGGAAAAAAGGTGCAGATAGAATTCCAATCTCCTACAGAGAATCATATGGAGGTCGGCTGTGTGCTTTTGACCCAGGTCGGGAATGAGCTTGCGACAATTTGTGACTCTGTACAGAGAGAGGGATTTCTAGAATACGTGAAAGGGAAATGGACATCTTTTGGCTACAAAATAGAATGAAGATACGAAAGGTTGACCGGCACCTTACACCACAAACAACGACGGTCCATTTATAGTAAAGAAAAATGATAGTTATTGCTAGCACGGTCAACCCAATCGTCACAAACTGGGCTGGCAACATAGGAATTGGTTGGTATAATTGAAAATTGTCAAATGGCTATTTTGGGAGTTGGGGAGAAACGGTTACAACGTTCGAAACACGTTGAAAATCTATCAAGATTATATTCAAAACTGAAGTCAAAGGGCCTGTAGTTTAATAATATTACAACCCACCTGAGATACAGCACATTCCAGAATTATTTTTCCCGAATCACAAGATTTTACTTGACATTTAAAAATTGATTTGATATATTTCCACACAGGTAAGGCACCGTGGATTAAGTGGGTAACTTTTCGATTTATATTTCCCAAGATTTGTGAGAAGTAAACCCCGAAGAATAAGTGTCGGATGATATGGTTTTGTTCTTTTTATGAGGTCGAGGGCGCCTCAGTAATAGAATTGCCTGGGGGGCGGTTCACACACTGAAGGGCGCCTTCGACTTTTTTATTTTATGGGAGGAGGATAGCAGAGGCAACTACGGTCGTCCATAAACCGTTCTTATCGCCTTCTGCTGATTGTGTAACATTAAATGACTTAACAATCTTCCCGCTCATCTTGTACTGCTTCTCGCGTTCGTCCCATGCAATGTTCGGATCAAACTCGACACCAAGTGTTGTTGCTAACATTGTTGCTGCGAGGTCTTCAGCATAATCACCAGCTTTTTCATCCGTCTCACCGAATGGATGATGCTCGGATAGATAACCGTATTGGGTATTGTCGGAGGGAGTTGCGACACCGATGGATGCGGCTATCAATCGGTTTGGTTCATTCGTGGCATTACGTGCCATGACTGCGAAAGTTATTTGACCTGCCTGAAGAAGTTTCAGTCCGTCTTCAGTTGGGATTCGTTTACAACCCGGTGGGAAGATGCTAGATACTGTCACGAGATTACATTTCTCGATCTTTGCATCTCTGAGTGCTAACTCGAATGATTGTAAATAATCTTTATGCCGACCGACCCCTTTGGTGAAGAAGATTTTTGTTGGGACGTACACTTCAGTTGCTCCTTAAAAAAAAGTAATGATAATAGTTGAATATGGTTTGTGGGTATTCACTTATATATGTTTTCATTATTAAATTAGTAAAAAATATAAATTCAAAAGTCAAGGTGTAAAAGTAAAAACGGCTTCTCTATGCTCTTCGTTCATCTTGCATAATCTCTCTGAAGCTGCCGTTTTGTTTCTCTTTCTTTAATCGCTTCTCGCTTGTCATAGGATTTTTTACCTTTCGCGAGTCCGAGTTCAACTTTGGCGATGTTATTTTTAAAATATACTCTGAGTGGTACCAATGTTAATCCTTTTCCAGCCACTTTACCAATCAATCGGCGAATTTCACGCTTGTGCATCAACAGTTTCCGATCACGCTTGGGATCGTGGTTGTTTATATTACCTTTCTCAAAAGGACTAATGTGCATCCCAATGAGCCAGACTTCACCGTTCTTGAGTAGAGCGTAACCATCCTGCAGATTGGCAGTGCGTTGCCTAAGTGATTTGACTTCAGTACCTTTCAGCACGATGCCCGTTTCAAACCGATCGATAATGAAATAATCGTGGAGAGCTTTACGGTTGGTAACAACAACTTTTTCTTCCTTGGAGCTCTCTGTAGTCATCTCGGTTGCAGCATGATGGAAATAATAATAAGAATTTTGGAAGGTAAATGCAATATAAAATTTTTTAACAATTGCATAGAGTGCAATTCCAAATCGTACTCTAAAAAGTTTAATTCTTGTTCCCCAAAAGACTTTGGAAACAAAAAGCCCCACCCGATTACTCGGACAGGGCATGCTTCATGAAACTTGAATCGTCAATCTATAATATTCCGTCGGTACTAACTCTCTTTGACTTTCCCCCCATTATTTCCTATATTTTTCAGACAGATTTTTAAAAAATGAAGAAATTAATGCCAGAACGACAATTTGATATTGCAATTATTGGCAGCGGACCAGGCGGATATGTAGCTGCTATTCGTGCGGCGCAGTTAGGGCTAAAAACTGCTGTAATCGAGCGAGATAAGATTGGCGGTGTTTGCACCAACTGGGGATGTATTCCAACTAAAGCGCTGTTGAAAAGTGCAGAGATGTTTCGGCACTTCAAACAAGCTGATGAGTTTGGAATTATGTTTAAGGATTTGAGTTTTGATTTTCCAAAAGTTATCAAGCGAAGCAGAGATGTTGCCCTTAGAAATTCTAAAGGTATCGAGTATCTTTTCAAGAAGAATAAGATAGAATTGATTTCTGGATTTGGAAAGATTACTGGAAAAGGGAAAATTGAAGTTAGCAAGGATGATAAAGCATCTGAGACTATTATTTCAAAACATGTCATTATCGCAACAGGTGCAAGGCCTCGATCGCTGCCCGGTGTAAAGATAGATGGGAAGCAGATTATCTCAAGCACCGAAGCGATGCTGTTGCAGCAACCGCCAAAGTCGATGATAATCATCGGTGCGGGTGCGATTGGAGTTGAGTTTGGATATTTCTATAATTCCTTCGGAACGAAAGTTACAATCGTGGAAATGATGCCGAACATTTTACCTATTGAAGATAAAGAGATTTCGAAACTGCTTGAAAGTAATTTGAAGAAATCGGGAATAGAAATTCTGACTGACAATAAAGTTGAAAGCATTACTACCGGAAAAGATATCAAAGTAGCAGTGACCGCGAAGGACACAAAGAAAGATTTAACGGGAGATGTTGTTTTGATGGCAATCGGGGTGCAGGGGAATGTTGAAAACATCGGACTTGAATCTGTTGGTGTGAAAGTTGAGAATGGCTGTATTCAGGTTGATGATTTTGGCAAGACGAATGTTGAAGGAATTTATGCTATCGGCGATGTTGCCGGAACACCATGGCTTGCGCATGTTGCATCAAGGGAAGGGATCATTTGTATAGAAAAGATTGCTGGAAAAAATACCCTGCCGATAGATTGGAACAATATTCCCGGCTGTACTTATTGTCAGCCGCAAGTGGCGAGTATCGGCATGACGGAAGAAAAAGCAGTTGAGCATGGATATAAAATTAAAGTTGGGCGATTTCCATTTACTGCCAGTGGAAAAGCAAGGGCAATCGGTGAAACTGATGGACTGGTGAAATTGATTTTTGATTCAAAATATGGAGAGTTGTTAGGTGCGCACATCGTTGGTTCAGATGCTACCGAGATGATTGCCGAGCTCGGTCTCGCAAAAACATTAGAGACGACGTCTGAAGGAATTATCAACACCATTCATGCACATCCAACGTTCTCGGAAGCTATTATGGAAGCGGCGGAGAATGCAGAAGGACATGCGATTCATATATGAGAAGTAAGCACTGAGCGGAAAGCAAAGAGTATTGAGCGAAGAGCAAAGAACAAAGTATGCCGAAGGTATGTTCAAAAGGAATCCTTCTGGGGTCTTCGGGCGATTTAGATCACTATATTGATTGAGCGAAATGGATATTGAGAAGATAAAAAAAGCTGTAAAGAAAAAAAATTGCTATACATATCATGCAATCCAAAAGATGATCGATCGCGATATCAATACGTCAGACATCAGGGAAGCGATTGAATCGGGTGAGGTCATCGAGGAATATCCGCGTGTTAAATATGGACCAAGTTGTTTAATATTTGGATTCACCAGGATGAATCGTCCGATTCATCTATTAGTTTCCTACTCAGACCCATTCTGGGTTATCACAGCATATGAACCGAGCAATCGGGAATGGATAAACTTTAGAAAAAGGAAAAGCAAATGATTTGCAAAGTATGTCGGGATATTATGAAGAATAGACGAAGTGACGTTGAATTCTTTTACCAAGAGAAACTCGTTGCAGTCAAAAATATCGAGCATCTTGAGTGTGATAATTGTGGCGAGCGTGTATATTCATCGGAAGCGACTTCGAAGATTTTGAGGAAAATAAAAAACAATAAAGTGGAAAAATACATTCGGGTTCCTGTTTATTCGTAACGAAAGATTTTTATTTCATCGTTACTACGCAAGGTCATTCAAGTACTTACAGGTTTGGGCATGAGAGTGGTATTTCAGGATTATTGATAAAGGAATTACCTAAGCAAATATTTTTTAGTTTTTGCACCAAAGGCGCATCCGCCTCAGGCGGAGACTTTTGCATTGATAAATGAAAGGGAAGACAGATGAAAAATGAAACCGTAAAATCTTCGGATGAGATGCTTGCAATCGAAGAACTCTACATCCAGCTTCGTGCGATGAAGAAAGTGTTAGAAGAAAAAGGTTTAATGACTGAAGATGACTTTAGAGTTGCTTATGCGAGGGAAGTAGTAATAAATCCTGGTGAACAAGCGAATCAACGAATTACAGAGCATCTCGCCGAGCACCGTAAGAAGTTCATACATTAATGAGGCAAATTCAGGTTATACCTCTCGGTCTCACTAACTACAAATCCGCGTGGGATTTGCAGCGGAAGATTTTCGAGTTGAGAGTAAGCGGGAAAATCCATGATATCATTTTGTTGACTGAGCACAATAATGTTTACACGCTCGGTAAGAGCAGCGAAGATGCCCACCTTCTTGCAAACGATGCTGAGCTGAAATCTACTGGTGCAGAAGTTTATCATACCGACCGTGGTGGAGATATAACCTATCATGGACCAGGGCAGCTTGTAGTATATCCGATTCTTGATTTGAATAATTACTACCTCAATATTCATCGTTATCTTCGAGATCTGGAGGAAGTTATAATCCGATCGCTTGTTGATTTTGGAATTAAAGCACACAGAGAAGAAAAATTCACGGGTGTCTGGGTGGATCAAAATAAAATCGCTGCTATTGGAGTAAAAATTAGCCGCTGGATTACGATGCATGGATTTGCACTAAACATAAATACTGACCTTTCGTATTTCGACAGGATAATTCCTTGTGGAATTTTTCATAAAGGTATCACGTCTATGCAGAAAATACTCGGGAACGCTATATCGGTACAAGATGTTTCAAATTCAGTATTAACACATTTCATCAATGTATTTGATGTCCGGATTTTGGAAATGGACAAAGAAGTGTTTTTAAAATTCATAAATCAGTTAACAATTGAAAATGTGGAATGCCAAAAGTAATATCAGAACAAAATCAAAAAATAAAGAAGATCGATCTTTCAAAAGAGCGAATGCTCGATGCATATCGTTTTATGTATACTGCACGGAAGGCTGATGATAAAGTTCTTATTCTTCTTAAGCAGGGGAAAATATTCTTTCACATCGGCGGCTCGGGACATGAAGCGATACAGGTTGCGACTGCATTTGTATTGAAGCCAGGTTATGATTGGTCATACCCATATTATCGTGATCTTGCATTTGTGCTTAGTATGGGATATAGTGTAAAGGAAGTTCTTGCAGAAGCGATGCACCGAGCAAGCGGACCGAGCAGCAGCGGATTTTCAATGCCATTCAATTATGGACACAAGAGCTTGCGTATACCCGCGCAATCAAGTACAACAGGGATGCAATATTTACAAGCAGTAGGAACTGCACTTGCGAATGTTAAGGATGGAAAAGATGAAGTTGTGTATGTCTCATCAGGCGAAGGGTCCACCAGCCAAGGTGAATTTCATGAAGCTGTTAACTGGGCATCGCGAGAGAAACTGCCGGTGCTGTTCGTTATCGAGGATAACAAGTATGCGATATCGGTAACGAAGAAAGAGCAGACTGCTGCACCCTCAGTTTATCATCTCGTTAAAGGTTATGAAGGGCTTAATCGCTATGAAGTTGATGGATGTAATTTCATGGAATCATATGAAGTTGCAAAGGATGCCGTTGATAATGCTCGTCGTGGCAAAGGACCGAGTTTGATCCTCGCAAATACCGTTCGCCTACTTCCTCATTCATCCTCCGATGATCAGCGGAAATATCGAAGTGAAGAAGATTTGACTCGTGATCGTGAACGTGACCCGATTCCTCGTTTTGAACAGTATATTGTTTCCAACCGGATTGCAACGATAGAAAATATCAAAGAAATCCAAATCGAAATCCAAAAGCAGATTGATGATGCCGCGGATATTGTTGAACAAGAACCACAGCAAGATCCGGCAAATCTGTTAAAGCATGTTTATTCGGTGAATAGTGTTGTTAAAAAAGATGGATTCATCGAGCCGGAACATACCGGTGACAAGATTGTTCTGATCGATGCAATCAATCATGCGCTCGCAGAAGAGTTAGAGCTAAATCCCAAAATGTTGATTTATGGTGAAGATGTTGGCGGCGAGAAAGGCGGAGTATTTACAGCAACTAAAGGGTTGACAAAAAAATTTGGTTGGGAGCGGGTATTCAACTCACCTCTTGCAGAAGCGAGTATTATTGGTACAGCATTTGGACTTGCAGTCCGCGGATACAAGCCAGTTGTGGAGATTCAATTTGGAGATTATATTTGGCCCGCATTCATGCAGCTGCGTGATGAAGTAGCGATGATGCGTTTCCGTTCTAATAATGAATGGTCTTGTCCGATGGTTGTACGTGTTGCAGTCGGTGGGTATATACACGGTGGATTGTATCATAGTCAATCGATCGATGGTTTCTTTACACACGTTCCAGGACTTCGGGTTGTGATGCCATCGAATGCAGCGGATGCAAAAGGATTGCTCAAAACTGCTTGTCGATCTGACGATCCTGTAATCTTCTGCGAACACAAAGGATTATATCGTGCAAGTTTTGCTGCATCTCCAGAACCGACCTCCGACTATATGCTTCCGTTTGGATTAGCGAAAACTGTCAGAGCTGGTGATGATATTACTATAATTACCTGGGGGATGATGGTTCCACGCTCACTTGAAGCTGCGCGTAAAATGGAAGAGGAAGGAATTAATATTGAGGTTATTGATCTTCGGACCTTGAATCCACTTGACACAGATACAATTTTGAGATCAGTTAGAAAGACTGGAAAAGTTCTAATCGTTCATGAAGACACTTTGACCGGAGGTTTTGGTGCAGAGATAGCGGCGATAATTGCCGACGAAGCGTTCACGCGACTTGATGCACCGATTAAACGAGTGGCAGCGAAGGATTGTCATGTCCCTTACGGACCGACACTTGAAAATGCAATGCTGCCGCAGACAGCGGATATCATCTCAGCATTATCAGAATTGGTAAAGTTCTAAATTGATATGGTAAAAAATCCAAAGAAAATTGTAAGCTTTGAGCGAAGATTGTTGAAGAAGGAAAAATTCCACTACATTTCCTGGATGCAGCTTCTCGATGACCTCAGAAAACACACTGTAAAACTAAAGAGATTTACTCCCTAGCAAATAAACTTGAGGGAATTCAAGTTTGTCTTAAGATTGCAAAGGTGTTAAATAGTGTTCGCTGAAAGCTTATCAAAGAAAATAATTACAGAGGTTTAGAGTATGTCCAAAGTCGAAGTTGTAATGCCGCAGTTAGGTGAAAGTCTCACCGAAGGTACGATTGTTAAGTGGCATAAGAAGCCGGGTGATAAAATCAAGAAAGATGAAACACTCCTTGAAATAAGTACGGATAAAGTGGACTCAGAAATTCCATCTCCAGCGTCAGGAGTCATAATAAAATTATTATTCGAGGAACAGAAAACAGTTGCTGTACGCACCGTGATCGCCGAGATTGAAACTGATGAATCATCAGTAATAATCGAGAAAGCACCAAAATCTTCAATTCTGGAAGATGTCCAAAAACCTGACACACAGATAAAAATATCGGCTGTTCAATCAATTAAACAACCTGCCCAGATTACTCCACTCCCGGGACGATTTTATTCACCGCTTGTTTTGAGTATCACAAAAGAAGAAGGAATCACACTATCGGAACTTGAGCGCCTTCCTGGTTCAGGTGATGGTGGAAGAGTAACGAAGAAAGATATTATTGCTTATATTCAAACTCGGAAAGCGGGTGTTAGTTCCCAGCCATCGATTCCAACACAACCTCCCATGGTTGGTGTACCTCATGTGGAAACCACGCTTAAGCATATTGATAGTGGTGAGCTTGTCCAGAAATATCCGACATCCCAATATGAAATATTGCAGATGAGTAATGTAATCGCAAAAATGTCGGAACACATGGTAAAAAGTGTTCACACTTCTCCCCATGTATGGGCAGTTCACGAATGCGATATGACCAATGTGGATAAAGCACGCCGAAAGAACGCCGGTGTGTTCGAGAAGCGAGAAGGTTTCAAGCTTACATATATTCCATTTATCTGTGGTGCAGTAATCAAAACATTGAAACAATTTCCTTTGGTTAATTCATCAGTCGATGGTGATAAGATTATCGTGAAGAAATTTGTAAATCTTGGAATTGCGGTTGCTGCGGAGAATGGCTTGATAGTGCCAGTAATCAAGAATGCAGATGAGAAAAATTTTGTTGGACTTGCGCGCTCACTAAATGATCTTGCAACACGTGCACGGTCGAGGAAACTCCTTCCAAGCGAAATTGAAGGCGGCACGTTCACAATTACGAATTTTGGAGTGTTCAATACCTTGATAGGAATACCAATTATCAACCAACCGCAAGTTGCGATTCTCGGCACAGGTGCAGTGAAGAAACGCCCAGTGGTGATTTCCACCGGAGGTGGATCCGCCTCTAGCAGAGATGATGCGATAGCTATTCGTTCGATTGCTCATTTAACACTTGCGTTCGATCATCGCATCGTGGATGGTGCGTTAGGAGGAACATTCCTCGAAACAATTTGTAAATTATTAGAAAACTACGATTCGGAGAAGGTACTGTAATAAATTCGAAATACTAAATCTGACATACTAAACGATCTCAAAATTTGAAATGGATAATCCAGATAACATGAATTAGAAGTTAGAATTTAACGATGCGATTTGACATAGAAGAAAATAAATCGAAACTGCTAAGGCGACCAGAATGGCTAAAAGCTCGTGTACCAGCAGGTGAGAATTACACACGACTGAAGAAAATTATTGACATATGTAAACTTCATACGGTATGTGAAGAAGCTCGATGCCCAAAAATGGGCGAGTGTTGGGATCACGGTACCGCAACTTTCATGATCCTCGGGGATATCTGTACACGGAACTGTGGATTCTGTGCAGTGAAAACCGGCAAGCCAACCGGACTTGATGCGGAAGAACCATATCGTGTGGCAGAAGCTGTGAAACTGCTCGGTGTCCGCCATGCTGTAATTACATCAGTAAATCGCGATGAACTTTATGATGGGGGTGCACAAATATTTGCTGAAACAATCCGACAGATTAGAACAACAACACCCGACACTAAAGTGGAAGTTCTCATCCCGGATTTCAAAGGTGATGAGTTTGCCTTAAACATTGTGCTTGATGCTTTCCCGGATATTCTCAACCATAACGTTGAAACTGTTCCCCGACTATATCCCACCGTCCGAGCACAAGCAGATTATCAACGCTCACTTGAGCTTCTTAATCGAGCAAAGCGACGAGGATTCATTACCAAAACCGGATTGATGCTTGGTATTGGTGAACGAACCGAAGAAGTAATTGAAGTGCTGAAAGATTTACGCAGTATCAACTGCGACATCCTCACTCTCGGTCAGTATCTCCAACCAACAAAAGAACACTTACCGATTGATCGATTCATAAATCCCGATGAGTTCAAGATGCTAAAAAAGATAGGATTTGGAATGGGATTCAAGCATGCTGAATCGGGACCGCTAGTGAGAAGCTCGTATCATGCGGAGGGACAGATTTAGAATATTTTATTACTAAATCTTTATATTTTTATTGATGTGGAAGAACAGACAGCTTTAGGGTCGTTGGTTCATAATCAACCTGATTTTTCTTAATATCTGGTCGGGTTATGATTTTCATTGATTATGTGATTATATTCTCTTGAAAATTTATGTCATTTAACATTTCATGGCGCCGATTTGAATACTCAGTCGGAGCGTTAATTTCATTATTTACATTTCTTTTCTATTATTTAACACTTTGTCCAACTGTCAACTTCATTGATAGTGGGGAACTTAGTGCCGTTGCATGTACCTTAGGTATCGCGCATCCAACAGGTTATCCTTTATTTTCGATAGTAGGATGGATTTTTGCTCATCTACCTTTAGGCATGAGAACGATCTATCAGTTAAATTTAATGTCAGCATTTTTCTGTGCTGCAGGATTGTTTTTTTTCTTCAGGTTTATAATTTTTTTCCTGAGTGAATTTTTCTTTAAAGATAGAAAAAGATTTATTGATAAAAACGAGAATCTCAGAAGTGTGCAACTATTGCAAATATTCATACCTTCGGCATTCGCTACACTAATACTGGGATTTTCTGAGACTTATTGGTCACAAGCTTTATCAATCGAAGTTTATTCGCTTCATGTATTTTTTCTTTCTCTGATTTTATTGCTGTTTACAAAAGCGATTCAATTAGTAATAATCTCTCAGAAGTATGATAGCGGGAACAAGGTTGTATTACGTTACTGGTATTGTTTTGCTTTTGTACTGGGATTGTCGTTTACAAATCATATGACAACTATTCTGCTTACCCCTGCATTTATTTATTTGTATTTCTATGTGCATGGGTTCACACGCAGAGCGTGGCAGTTAAGTTTATGGCTAATTATACCTTTTATTATCGGATTTTCAGTCTACCTGTACCTGCCGCTCCGTGGTTCACAACAACCGATTTTTAACTGGGGAAATCCTATAGACCTCGAACGATTTTTCTGGCACTTCAGTGGTCGAGTCTATCGTGCATGGATATTTACTTCAACAGAAAGTGCAGTGAAACAATTCAATTATTTTGTTACTTCTCTTGGAGATGAATTCGCATATTTTCCTCTCGCATTTGCAGTCATTGGCGTAGTATCTTTATTTAAATACAGAAAAGTTGTTCTTGTTTTTACATTACTTCTCTTCTTCGGTTGTATTTTTTATTCAATTAATTACGACATTCACGATATTGATTCATACTTTTTACTTGCATATATCACAATTGCATTGTGGGTTGGAGCGGGTGCTTCGAAGGTAGTAAGTTATATTAAGAATTTACGTTCGGCAATTATTGTGGCGATAATAATTATAATATCTTCCTTCATTCCTATTTTCTCTCATTATAATCAGGTCGATGAGAGTAAAAATTTTATTGTTGAAGATTATACAATGAATATGCTAAAATATATTGGTACAGAAGGAATTATTATCTGCTATCAATGGGATTATTTTATATCAGCATCATATTATCTAAAGGTTGTGGAAGGAGTGCGCCCAGACGTTGTTATTATCGATAAAGAGTTGTTAAAACGATCTTGGTATTATGATCAACTATCCAATCATTATCCTTGGCTTGTTGAGCGGTCTATAAAAGAAATTCAGGATTTTTTAAAAGAGCTGTATAAATTTGAACATAATAAACCATTTGATCCAAACGTGATTGAATATTACTACGAGAGAGTGATAAAAAGTATTATCGTAAAGAATTATTCAACCCGATCAATTTACGCAACACAAGAGATCGAGCAAAAATACACTCGAGATTATAACCGAATTCCCTCAGGATTGGCATTTCGTTTATATAATGATAAAATTCTTCACGAGATCCCACAAATGGAAATTAATTTTCGTGAGCCAAAGATAAACAATATTTATGTTGATGGTATCAAATCATTATATGCACAAGCATATATGAACAATGCAATCTACTTGAATATGTTGGGGAGAAAAGATAATGCGTTATTATATTTAGATAAAGCGATTCAAATCCAGCCCAATTATGAGCAAGCTATCCATCTGAAGGATCAGTTAACGAGGTAAAAACAGTTCAAGCAACTATAAATAAAATTAACGAATGGTATTAAAATTGTTTGACATTAAGCAAAAAAATATTATATTTGTAAACTTGTTAAATTTACCGGTTCGCGTTCAATACAACAATCAAACAATTTTCTATAAAAACCCTCAATTATTGAAAATATTAAGGGTTTTTATTTTTATTGGGGTTAAGAATCGTTCCAGTCGCATAGTCCGGCGATTGGTTTTACTAATGCTTCAATTTATGTTTTACCAACATATTTTTTGTGCATGGAGTAGCTTTTCTGGTAAGATAATCCTGATAACGATATGAACACTTGCGGATGAAATTGAGTTGGTAGCAATTTTCTATCAATTTAAGATTGAGCGCTGGCGTAGCTCAGCTGGTAGAGCAGCTGATTTGTAATCAGCAGGTCGTTGGTTCAAATCCGACCGCCAGCTCGAAACAATTGCGGGCAGGTAGCAAAGCGGTCAACTGCAACAGACTGTAAATCTGTCGGCTTATGCCTTCGGAGGTTCGAATCCCCCCCTGCCCACGGATGCGAACTTGATAGTGGTTGCTCTTTAAGCAGGATTAAATATCGATTCCAAGACGGGATGAAGTATTAGTTTCAGTTTGGACATTTTGGTAATGTACAAACAAAGTTGACTTGATGACGCATATTGTATTATGCGGGAGTAACTCAGTTGGTAGAGTCACAGCCTTCCAAGCTGTTGGTCGCGGGTCCGAGTCCCGTCTCCCGCTCTCTGGCTAGATAATGCACTGCTTGCGTAGCTCAGTTGGTAGAGCACATCCTTGGTAAGGATGAGGTCATCGGTTCAATCCCGATCGCAAGCTCGGTAAAAAATTAATTATGGAGTTTTTTTATGCGCGATATAATAACATTAGAATGTACTGACTGCAAACGTCGGAATTACACAACAACAAAAAATAAAAAGAAGCAATCGGGCAGGGTAGAATATAAAAAATTCTGCCCTTGGTGTAATAAGCATACTCAACACAAAGAAACAAAGTGAGTTTATTATACGTCAGTAGCTCAATTGGCTAGAGCAGCGGTCTCCAAAACCGCAGGTTGGGGGTTCAAGTCCCTCCTGACGTGCTCGGTCTTTTAACTAACGAAATTGAGAAGGAAAAAGATGAAAGAAAAAATAATTGCATTTGTTACCGACACGGTGAAGGAAATGAAAAAAGTTACTTGGCCCAGTCGTGATGAATTACGCGAATCGACTATGATCGTTTTGGTTGTTTGTGGTGTCATTGCAACATTTATTTTTGGTGTTGATTGGGTAGTGAGTAATATTATGAAAGCGATTCTCTAAAGGTTCGATGGTGAAGGAACAAATAAAACAAAAACGCTGGTACGCTGTTCGCACATATTCTGGTCACGAGAATAAAGTGAAATCTCATCTTGAGCGCGAAATCAAGCTGTCACATTTGGAAGAACGTATCACATCGGTGCTTGTCCCTTCTGAAAAGATTTTTGAAATAAAAGAAGGAAAGAAAAAAAGTAAGACAAAAACTTTTTTCCCCGGTTATATTCTAATCGAAGGAATTCTTGATAAAGAAACCAAGCATCTAATTCTTTCCACGCCTGCAGTGATCAGTTTTGTTGGACCGCGGGGTGAGCCGGCTCCTCTCCATACTGATGAAGTGAAGCGACTGATCGGACGCATGGAAGAACGGAAAGATGTTGAAGTGATGGCCATACCTTTTCATCTCGGAGAGCCTGTGAAGATAATCGACGGACCATTCAATAATTTTACAGGTATCGTTCAAGATGTAAACGAAGAAAAAATGAAATTAAAAGTTATGGTCAGCATCTTTGGTCGGAAAACCCCGGTCGAGCTCGATTTCAATCAGGTCGAAATAGAAAAATAATTATCATTCAAAGTGGATAAAGTATTATGAAGAAAGTTGTAGGTTTTATTAAGTTACAGATCCCAGCAGGTCAAGCTACACCTGCACCACCCATAGGACCAGCACTCGGTCAAAAAGGGGTGAACATTATGGAATTCTGTAAGAAATTTAATGCAAAGACCCAGGATAAACAAGGATTAATTATTCCGGTGGTTATAACTGTTTATTCCGACAAGTCTTTCACATTCATCACCAAAACGCCTCCTGCATCTGTACTTTTAGCGAAAGCAGCGAAGGTAGAAAAAGGATCGGGTGAACCGAATCGAACAAAAATTGGTAAAGTGACAAAGCAGCAGGTCAAAGAAATTGCAGAATTGAAAATGCCTGATTTAAATGCGAATGATGTTGAAGCTGCCATGGCGATGATTGCCGGCACGGCTCGCAGTATGGGAATAACTGTAGAAGATTAATTTTTTTAGTGGAAGTCTCGCTCGGCGCGGGACGCTTGTACCACAATTATAAGGAACAACTAATGAAACGCAGTAAGAGATATAAAACAGTTTTAAAGAAAATCGATCAGACTAAAACATATACGATCGAAGATGCAGTTGCCCGCGTAAAAGAAATGGCATCTGCAAAATTCACTGAAGCCGTTGATGTCGCTGTCCGGCTTGGAGTTGATCCGAAAAAAGCCGATCAAGCTGTGCGAGGTACAGTAGCACTACCACACGGAATCGGAAAAGAAGTGAAGGTATTGGTTATTGCCAAACCTCCTAAGGATGAAGAAGCGAAAGCAGCCGGAGCCGATCATGTTGGATTTCAGGATTATATCCAGAAGATTCAACAAGGTTGGGCTGATATTGATGTCATCATAGCTACACCCGATGTCATGGGTGATGTTGGCAAACTTGGAAAGGTTTTAGGTCCTCGTGGACTCATGCCAAATCCCAAAAGTGGAACCGTCACAATAGATATCGCAAAAGCTGTGAAGGAAGTTAAAGCAGGTAAAATAGAATTTCGAGTCGATAAAGCCGGAATTCTTCACGCGACTATCGGTAAAGTTAATTTTGAGAACCAAAAGTTAATCGAAAATGTTAACGCATTCTTAGGCACTGTGATGCGATTGAAACCTGCGACGGCAAAAGGACAATATATTAAGAGTATAGCACTCTCAAGTACGATGGGTCCGGGTGTTCACATCGATAGAAATGTTATTGTATCACATTAAGTATGAAAAATTACGCACTCAAAAAATATCAACCATTATCTGTCTCGTCACCGGACGGGAGCTTCTCAGATGATGATTACTAAATAACGAGGAAAACATGAAACGTTCTGAAAAAGAACAGATCATTGCAGAGGTGAAAGAAAAGATCGAGCGAGCGAAAGGGATGTATTTCGCCGACTTTACAGGGATAACGGTAGAGCAAGTAACTGAGCTTCGTCGTGAATTCCGAAAAGTGAATGTCGATTATCGTGTAGTGAAAAACACTCTTGCTCGAAAAGCACTCGAAAGCGTTACTGGATACGATAAGGTAATAGATAAACTTGTCGGTCATACGGCGATAGCATTCGGGTACGATGATCCGGTAGCACCAGCTAAAATCATAAAGAAATTCCACGACAAACATGAAAAGCTGAAGTTAAAAGTTTGCGTTCTCGAAAAGCAAGTATTCGACGGGTCCCAACTCGATCAAATTGCCAAACTACCTTCGCGCAAAGAATTGATAGCCGGAATTCTTGGAAGTATTCAAGCTCCAATATCTGGAATTGTTGGTGCAATTGGTGCCGTCACTCGCGATCTTGTTAATATCATCGACGCAATTGAAAAAAAGAAAGCAGCGTAAAAAAATAACTTTATTAGAAAAAGGAGATAATCAATGTCAGTAGTTCAAGAAATAGTTGAAAAAATTGAAAAGTTAACACTTCTAGAAGCATCAGAATTAAAGAAAGCACTTGAGGAAAAATTTGGCGTTACAGCGGCTGCACCAGTAATGATGAGTGCAATGGCATCAGCAGCGGCAGCACCAGTTGCAGCCGAAGCTCAGACAGAATTCACTGTTGTACTGAAAGCAGCGGGCGCCCAGAAGATTAACGTCATTAAAGTTGTTCGTGCGGCAACAGGTCTTGGTTTGAAGGAAGCGAAAGATTTAGTTGATGGTGCGCCGAAAAACGTTAAGGAAAATATCAGCAAAGATGAAGCTGATAAGCTGAAAAAAGAACTTGAAGAAGCTGGTGCTACAGTAGAATTGAAGTAATCAAAATATTTTAAAGTTTTATTTTTGATTTTACTTAAAAAAGCTAAGTTATTCACCGATAACCAATAGAAATATTGGTTATCGGCTTGCTATTTTTATTTGTAAGCGAATTTGTTGAATAAAATTTAAATAAAAATCATTTTATTTGAGGTGAGACCCTTGAAAAATCAAGCACATCATACGAACGAAAGAATTAGTTTCTCGAAGATTCCCCAGATTGTTGAATATCCTGATCTGTTAAACGTTCAACTGGAATCATGGGAAAGTTTTTTACAGGTAACTGTTCCACCAGAGAAACGGCAAAATAAAGGATTACAGAAGATTTTCCTTTTGAGTTTCCCAATTACCGATGCACGAGAAAATTATTTCCTCGAGTTTGTCGAGTATTATGTTGAGAAACCGAAATATTCTGTAATCGAATGCCAGGAACGCGGTTTGACTTTTGCAGTTCCATTAAAAGCCAAGCTGCGTTTATCAACAAAAGCTGAAGACGGAAAAAGTTACGTAGATACACTTGAGCAAGAAGTTTATCTCGGTAATCTACCAATGATGACACATCGCGGAACATTTATCATTAACGGTGCTGAGCGTGTTGTTGTCAGTCAGCTACACCGTTCACCAGGTGTATTCTTCGATGAATCAGTTCATCCAAATGGGATGTCGATTTATTCTGCGCGAATCATACCATTCCGTGGCTCGTGGGTCGAATTTACTACAGATATCAGCAACGTAATGTATGTGTATATCGATCGTAAAAAGAAATTTCCCGTGACCACATTATTACGCGCTCTTGGATATTCTTCTGATGATGAGATATTGCACCTCTTCAATCTTGTTGAGGAAGTTGATCCACATAAAGTCAATCTTAAAGATTACGTAGGAAGAATTGTATGTAGTGATGTTGTAGACAAAAAGACAGGTGAAATTTTCATCAACAAGGATTCAATCTTTAATGAAGATTTAATGAAGAAGGTAAAAAAATCAGAGATAAAAAAAATTCGTTTCCTTAAGCATGAAGGTATTGGGGAAAGTTCGGTAATTGCGAATACGATTAAGAAGGACACCGCTCGGAGCGACGAAGAGGCATTAAATGCAATCTATCAGCAATTGCGATCAGGTGAAGCACCCAACTTAGATACTGCGAGGAATTTATTCGAGCGCTTATTCTTTAATGAAAAGCGATACGACCTTGGCGATGTTGGCCGCTATCGGATGAATGCAAAGCTCAATCTGAAGATTCCGGGCACAACAACAACGCTAACGAAGGACGACATCATAGCTATCATCAATTACCTGCTCGATATGCAGCAGGGGAAAAAGACAGTGGATGATATTGATCACCTTGGAAACCGACGGGTTCGAACAGTTGGTGAACAGATAGGTCAGCAGTTTAATATAGGTCTTGCGAGGATGGCGAGAACTATCAGAGAACGATTAAGTCTGCGTGATCCAGAAAAATTGGCTCCACAGGATTTAGTAAACGCTCGAACAATCACAAGTGTCATCAACGCATTCTTTGGTACCAATCAGCTATCCCAATTTATGGATCAGACAAATCCATTAGCTGAAATTACACACAAACGGCGTATGTCTGCTCTCGGTCCGGGCGGACTAACTCGCGAACGTGCTGGTTTCGAGGTTCGTGACGTTCATTATACGCACTACGGACGCCTCTGTCCGATTGAAACTCCTGAAGGTCCGAACATCGGTTTGATCTCATCCTTGTGTATGCACGCACGGGTCAATGAATTCGGTTTTATTGAAACACCATATCGAAAAATGAAGAATGGCAGAGCAACCGAGGAAATCGAATACATGACTGCCGAGAAAGAGGATGTTTGCTCGATTGCTCAAACAAACACGGATATTGATGAAAACGGGGAATTCCGTACCGACCGTTTAAAAGCAAGATTCCAAAGCGATTATCCACTGTTAAAACCTGAAGAAATTCAGTATTTGGATGTGGCACCAAATCAGATCGTAAGTGCAGCCGCAGCATTAATTCCATTTCTTGAGCACGACGATGCGAACCGTGCGTTAATGGGTTCAAACATGCAACGCCAGGCTGTACCGCTTCTTCGCCCGGAAACACCGATTGTTGGTACTGGCTTGGAAGAAAAAATTGCACGTGATGCTCGGACAATGATTGTTGCAGAGAGAAATGGTGTTGTCGAATTTGTTGATTCCAACGTCATCATTGTAAATTATGATATTGATGAATCGAGCATGGATGCTCTCATTAGTTTTGAGGATAAAAAGCGGGTTGAATATAAACTTGTAAAATTTTTCCGTACAAATCAGGATACATCGATTAATCAACGGGCAATTGTGAAACCGGGACAAAAGGTTAAACGGGGTGATATCCTCGCCGACGGATGTGCTACTGATAGTGGCGAGTTAGCCCTCGGAAGAAACGTACTTGTGGCTTTTATGCCCTGGAGGGGCTATAACTTCGAAGACGCCATTGTATTAAATGAGCGTCTGGTGGCTGAAGATACTTTCACATCGCTCCACATCGATGAGTTTGATCTGCAGGTTCGTGATACAAGACGAGGTGAAGAAGAGTTAACGCGTGAAATTCCAAATGTTAGCGAAGATGCCGTTAAAGATTTGGATGAGAATGGTGTTATCCGAGTAGGTGCTGAAGTTGTGGAAGGAGATATTCTCATCGGTAAAATTACACCGAAGGGTGAAACAGAATCGACACCTGAAGAAAAATTACTCAAAGCAATCTTTGGTGAAAAAGCTGGTGATGTTAAGGATGCATCATTGAAAGCACCACCTGGGATGAAAGGTATCGTTATTGCAACGAAATTATTCAGCAGGAAGAAAAAAGATTCCGAGTCGAAAAAAGAAGATAAACGACTCGGAGAGCAACTCGAGAAAGCAGAGAAAAAGGCATTGCAAGATAACCTTGAGAGATTAGCAAGAAAGTTGGGTTTATTGCTTGAAAACGAAAGATCTCTCAGTATTCGGAATGTTGATGGAGACGTTATACTTCGTGCCGGTACGCAGCTCAAAACGGAAACATTCCTTGGCTTACCAAATTTTGATAAGCTTGATTACAAAGCTGAGTGGGTAGAGGATAAGAAAAAGAATGCCATGATCACAAAAATTTATGAGAATTTTTTCCAGAAGCAAAATGATATCATGGAGAGCTACAAGCATGAAAAGACAAAGATCATGCTTGGCGATGAGCTTCCCTCGGGAATTGTTCAGCTTGCTAAAGTATACGTTGTAAAAAAGCGGAAGCTTTCTGTCGGTGATAAGATGGCTGGTCGGCACGGTAATAAAGGGGTTGTTGCTAAAGTTGTGCCACAAGAGGATATGCCCTTTATGACTGATGGTACACCAGTCGATATTGTACTGAATCCGCTTGGTGTTCCATCCCGTATGAATTTAGGACAGTTATTCGAAACTGCACTTGGCTGGGCTGGTAAGAAACTTGGTCGGAAATATTCCTCACCTATATTCGATGGCGCAACGTGGGAAGATGTTCAAACGGAGTTGGATAAAGCCGGATTGAATAATAAATCGAAAGCATTATTGTATGACGGACGGACGGGGGAACCATTCGATCAGGAAGTGACGATCGGATTTATATACATGATGAAATTGTCTCACCTGGTTGATGATAAGATTCATGCTCGTTCTATAGGTCCATACTCTCTGATCACTCAGCAGCCGCTTGGCGGAAAAGCCCAGTTTGGCGGGCAACGATTCGGTGAGATGGAAGTGTGGGCACTTGAAGCGTATGGTGCTGCAAACACGCTACAGGAAATTTTAACCGTAAAAAGCGATGATGTGTATGGACGGGCAAAATTGTATGAATCGATTGTTAAGGGTGATAATCTGCCCGAACCGAACGTTCCTGAATCGTTCAATGTACTTGTGCGTGAGTTAATGGGCTTAGGTTTGGATATAAAGATAGAATAAACAGAGATCGGAGAACTATCAATGGCTTTTACATCACACGAAAATCTTATAAAGAAAAATTTTTCTAAGATAACGATCACTCTTGCATCGTCCGACTTGATATTGTCCAGATCGCATGGTGAAGTTACCAAACCAGAAACGGTCAACTATAGATCATTCCGTCCAGAGAAAGATGGCTTATTCTGTGAGAAAATTTTTGGTCCTGTGCGCGACTGGGAATGTCACTGCGGGAAATACAAACGTATCCGTTATAAAGGAATCATTTGTGATCGGTGCGGTGTAGAGGTAACCCAAAAAAGTGTCCGCCGCGAGCGGATGGGTCATATATCGCTGGCAGTGCCTATCATTCATATCTGGTATTTTCGTTCCACACCATCAAAGATCGGCAACATTTTAGGTTTAAGCAACAAAGACCTGGAGAAAGTGATTTATTACGAGTCGTATGTTGTTATTCAGCCGGGTCCAACAGGGCTGCAAAAAATGGATTTGCTATCCGAAGAACAATACTATGATGTACTCGCATCGTTACCAGAGAAAAATCAGCATCTCGAAGATAATGATGAAAAAAAGTTTATTGCAAAGATCGGCGGAGAAGCAATCAAAGATTTGTTGAGGAGGGTTGATATTGAGCCCCTCGCCGCAGCATTGCGTGTAGGGGTTAAAACTGAACAATCTGTCCAACGAAAACAAGAATTGCTAAAGAGACTCACAGTTGTCGAAGCATTCCGTGAGCGCGAGGAAAGACCTCTGAACAAACCTGAATGGATGGTACTTGATGTTGTTCCGGTTATTCCACCTGAGTTGCGTCCCTTAGTACCATTAGAAGGTGGCAGATTTGCCACTTCTGATTTGAATGATCTTTATCGCAGGGTCATTATTCGAAATAACCGTTTGAAACGGTTAATTGAAATAAAAGCGCCTGAAGTAATCTTGCGAAACGAGAAGCGAATGCTTCAGGAAGCGGTGGATTCATTATTCGATAATTCACGAAAGGCAAATGCAGTTCGATCTGATAATAATCGGGCGCTGAAATCTCTCTCTGATATGCTAAAAGGGAAACAAGGCCGTTTCCGACAAAACCTACTTGGTAAGCGTGTAGATTATTCCGGGCGATCTGTGATTGTTGTTGGACCTGAATTAAAATTACATGAATGCGGTCTTCCGAAAGATATGGCTGTTGAACTGTTCAAGCCGTTCATTATCCGAAAGCTTATCGAGCGAGGACTCGTTAAAACGGTGAAGAGTGCGAAGAAGATGGTCGATAAAAAGGGACAGGAAGTATGGGAAATCCTCGAAAACATAATCGATGGGCATCCGGTACTTCTCAACCGTGCACCAACACTTCATCGTTTAGGTATTCAGGCATTCCAACCCGTGCTTGTGGAAGGAAAAGCGATCCAGATTCATCCGATGGTATGTACTGCCTTCAACGCTGACTTCGATGGTGATCAGATGGCGGTTCACATTCCTCTTTCATATGATTCTCAGCTCGAAGCTCGAATCTTGATGCTGTCGAGTCACAACATTCTTTCGCCGTCAAGCGGTTCACCAATTGTTCATCCAACACAAGATCAAGTGTTGGGATGTTATTATCTAACAAAATCAAAAACAAATGATCTTGGTGAGGGAAAAATATTCTCATCACCAGATGAGGTAATCGTTGCACATAATTCTGGCAAATTAGGTTTACATGCCCATATCAAAGTCAGAATTAATGGAGAGAAAATCGAGACAACCACTGGGCGGGTTATCTTTAATTTCATAGTTCCCCAAGAGCTTGGGTTTATTAATGAATTGCTAAACAAAAAACGTTTGGTACAAATTATTCAGGTTGCATTCAGGATTTGTGGAAATCTTCGCACTGCTGAATTTCTTGATAATTTAAAAGATATTGGATTTAGATATGCAACCGAAAGTGGATTGTCGGTGAGTGTGGGTGATGTTATCATCCCAAAAGAAAAGGATGAAGTGATTGCTAAAGCCCTGAAAGATGTTGATAATGTTCAGAATCAATATTACCGCGGATTTATCACCAATGGTGAACGTTATAATAAAGTGATCGATATCTGGACAAGGACAACGAACAAAGTTGCTGAGCGTTTGTTTGATGCAATGCAACACGATCGTGATGGATTCAACTCTCTCTATATGATGATCGACTCAGGAGCAAGAGGATCAAAGGAACAGGTTCGTCAACTTGCCGGTATGCGCGGACTTATGGCGAAACCGCAAAAGAGTATGTCGGGTGCCACAGGGGAATTGATCGAAAATCCCATCATCGCGAATTTCCGTGAAGGATTATCCATTTTGGAATACTTCATATCGACACACGGTGCCAGAAAAGGTCTTGCCGATACAGCATTGAAAACAGCAGATGCAGGATATCTGACACGCCGCTTAGTTGATGTTGCGCAGGATGCAATTGTCTCAACAGATGACTGCGGTACAATTCGCGGTGTTCTCACCGGTGCTTTAAAAGAGGGTGAGGACGTGAAAGAACCATTAGCTGAGCGTATCTTGGGACGCGTTGCAGTGCATAATGTTGTTGATCCATTGACGAAGAATGTTTTAGTAAAAGCCGCTGATGTGATTGATGAAAAGAAAGCTGCTGCAATCGCCGACACTTCTATTGAAGCCGTAGAAATTCGTTCAGTCTTAGCGTGTGAAGCAAAGCGTGGTATTTGTGCAAAATGTTATGGACGCAATCTAACGACAACTAAATTAGTTGAACCGGGAGAACCGGTTGGCATTATTGCCGCTCAGTCGATTGGTGAACCGGGGACACAATTGACGCTAAGAACATTCCATACTGGTGGTACTGCAAGCTTGATTGCAACCCAATCACAGATTATTTCCAAATTCGATGGAAAAGTTAAATACGACGGTGTTAAGTTCTTGATGCAATCCGATTGTGATGCAAAGCTTGTTGTTCTTGGAAGAAGTGGCGTGCTAAATATAGTTGATTCCGACAATCGAATACTTACTAAGTATGATATTCCTTATGGAGCAACATTACTTATTCCAGATGGAACACAGGTGAAAAGAGGAGAGATTATTTATGAATGGGATCCATACAATGCGGTGATTATATCCGAGCATACAGGTATCGTAAAATATCAGGACTTGAAAGAGAATAGCACTTACCGCGAAGAACCGGATGAACAGACAGGGCATATTCAAAAGGTTGTCATCGATACACGTGATCGGACATTAAGCCCCTCGTTGATTATTCAGGATGAGAGTGGAAAAACATTCGGAAGTTACATCATCCCTACAAGATCACATCTCTCAGTCAACGATGGTGAGACGGTTCAGGCTGGTACAGTTCTTGTGAAAATACCTCGAGACAGCGGTAAAACACGAGATATTACCGGTGGTTTACCGAGAGTAACAGAATTGTTTGAAGCGAGAAGACCGGCAGATCCTGCAATCGTATCTGAAATAGATGGTGTTGTTAAATTTGGTCCACAAAAACGTGGTTCAAGAGAGATTAATGTAAAAAGCCATGATAGCTTAGACGAGCGTCATTATATGGTTCCGCTTGGCAAACACGTTCTTGTTCAGGATAATGATGTCATCCGGGCAGGTGAACGCATATCAGATGGTGCCATCGATCCGCACGATATTCTTCGCATCAAAGGTGTCGGTGCTGTTCAACAGTATTTAGTGAATGAAATCCAAGAAGTTTATCGCATGCAAGGTGTAAAAATAAATGATAAGCACGTCGAGGTCATCGTTCGACAAATGATGCAGAAAGTTCGCATCATTGATCCCGGAGATACACTTTTTCTTGAGGAAAATTATGTTGATATACAATCTGTAAACGAACAGAATGGACTTTTAAAAGATCAGGTTATCGTTACAAGTAAGGGCGATTCGAAATTGAAGAATGGTCAGATCATTTCAAAGAAAAAGGTTCGAGAGGTAAATACCGAATTGCGGAAAAAAAGTAAAAAGATTGTCGAGTACCACGATGCAGAACCGGCAACCGCGGAACCAATATTATTGGGTATTACACAAGCGTCTCTTTCAACAGAGAGTTTTATCTCAGCTGCATCGTTCCAGGAAACAACTAAGGTTCTTACTGATGCTGCTATCGAGGGCAAAGTTGACTATCTCTTAGGGTTAAAAGAAAATGTTATAATGGGGCATCTTATTCCAGCCGGAACTGGTCTGAAAAAATTTAAAAATGTAATTGTGACACCGGCTGAAGAAGCCGTTCAGATAGAAGTTGAACCTGCTGAGGAAGAAGGTGAAAAGAGAAAAAAAAGGAAAAAAGAAAAAACAACAACCTAATGAAGATTATAGAATTGACAAATAGCGAAAAATTTCATATATTTACAAACTTTGTTAAATTTCAGGAGTTAGCTTAATTGCCCACAATTAATCAGCTTATTCGATTTAGTCGAGAAAATGTAACCTGGAAGAGTAAAGCTCCAGCACTTCAAGGTTCTCCCCAGAAAAGGGGAGTTTGTACCAGAGTATATACAACCACACCGAAGAAACCAAATTCGGCTCTTCGGAAGGTTGCGCGTGTACGTTTGACGAATAGTATAGAAGTAACCGCGTACATACCTGGTGAAGGTCATAATTTACAAGAGCACTCGATTGTATTAATTCGCGGTGGTAGAGTAAAGGATTTACCAGGCGTGCGTTATCATATTATACGCGGAACACTTGATGCTGCCGGCGTGACTGATAGAAAACAAGGTAGGTCAAAATATGGAGCAAAGAAACCGAAACAAGTGTCAACATGAGAAAAAAAACTGCTACAAAAAGAATTACATCTCCAGATACTAAGTACAATGATATATTAGTTGCGCGATTCATCAATAGCGTACTTAAAATGGGCAAGAAACATTTGGCAAGGAAAATTGTCTATGATGCATTTGATGTTATAACTGAACGCTCTAAGGATAACCAAGGACTTGATGTATTTAGAAAAGCGATGAATAACGTTAGACCAGTTCTGGAAATTAAGGCGCGCCGTGTTGGCGGTGCAACGTATCAAATCCCAACGGAAGTGCGCCCCGATAGAAGCATTGCACTTGCGATACGCTGGTTAATAACTTACGCGAATGTACGAAAAGATAAATCGATGTCGTTAAAGTTAGCTTCGGAATTGATGGCTGCTGCCAATAATGAAGGTAGTTCAGTTAAAAAGAAAGAAGATACACATAAAATGGCAGAAGCCAACAAAGCATTTGCTCACTTCAAATGGTAGTGATAGTTATAAATAGAATGATTGGATTAGAAAAGAATTAGATACCTATGGCAAGAATATACCCGTTAGAACGAACTCGTAATATCGGAATCATGGCTCACATTGATGCCGGTAAAACAACAACAACCGAGCGGATTCTCTTTTATACCGGAATTCTTCATCGGATGGGTGAAGTGCATGATGGCGCTGCAACCATGGATTGGATGGAACAGGAAAAAGAGCGTGGAATCACCATTACTAGTGCTGCAACGACTTGTTTCTGGAACAATCATCGAATCAATATAATCGACACGCCTGGTCATGTCGATTTTACAGTTGAAGTTGAGCGTTCTCTAAGAGTTCTTGATGGAGCGGTTGCGTTATTCTGTGCTGTCGGTGGTGTAGAACCACAATCAGAAACTGTATGGCGACAAGCAGATAAATACGGTGTGCCGCGATTAGCGTTCGTAAATAAGATGGATCGAGTAGGAGCTGATTTTTTAAATGTAATTTCGATGATGAAAAGCAGATTGGGTGCGAATGCAGTTCCGATCCAAATTCCAATCGGTGAAGGAGATATTTTTACAGGTTACATCGATCTGATAACGATGAAAGCACGTACTTTTCATGAAAGCAGTGCTGGCACAACATGGGATGATATGGAAATACCGCAGGATCTAAGAAAGAAAGCTCAGGAATATCGGACAAAAATGCTTGAAGCGGTTTCAGACGAAGATGATACTCTCCTTGAAAAGTATCTCGAGGGAAAAGAAATATCACCCAATGAAATTAAAAATGTACTTCGGCGTTCCTGTTTAAAGGTCAGTATTGTGCCGGTTCTCTGCGGATCATCATTCAAAAACAAAGGCGTCCAAGGGTTGTTGGATGGAGTAGTTGATTTTTTACCATCACCATTGGACATTGTGACCGGTGAAGTAACCGGCCATCACGTAAATTTGCGAGATCATATTGTGCGTAAGATTAGCGATGACGAAAAATTCACGGCTCTTGCATTTAAGATCATGACCGATCCGTATGTAGGTAAGTTGACTTTTATGCGTGTATATTCAGGTACTTTGGCTGCAGGATCATATATTTATAATTCAGTTTCCGCTAGAAAAGAACGCGTCGGCAGACTTCTGCGTATGCATGCTAATCATCGTGAAGATATTGATGAGGCATACACGGGCGATATAGTCGCTGTCGTTGGATTAAAGTTTACGAAAACAGGTGATACTCTTTGCCACGAAGACGATCCAATTATACTTGAGAAAATGGAATTCCCTGATCCGGTAATTTCAGTGGCGATAGAACCTAAGACCAAAGTTGATCAAGAAAAAATGGGCGAAGCATTATCGAAACTATCGGAAGAAGATCCGACATTTAAAGTTTCAACAAATGATGAAACAGGTCAGACAATCATTAGCGGAATGGGTGAGCTTCATCTTGAAATCATTACCGAGCGCATGAGGCGAGAATTCCGAGTCGAAGCGAATGTTGGGAAACCTCGAGTTGCGTACAAAGAAACCATTAAGAAAAAGGTTGAGCAAGAAGGAAAGTTCGTGCGTCAATCAGGTGGTCGTGGTCAGTTCGGACATGTTTGGATCACTGTTGAGCCTAATACGAAAGGAAAAGGATACGAATTCGAGAATGCAATCGTGGGTGGTGTGATTCCAAAAGAATATATCAATCCTGTCTCAGAAGGCATTCTTGAGGCAATGCGTAATGGTGTTCTTGCTGGATATCCAGTAGAAGATGTCAAGGTTAAATTATTCGATGGTTCGTATCATGATGTTGATTCATCCGAGATAGCGTTTAAGATTGCCGGATCCATCGCATTTAAGGAAGCCGCCCGAAAGGCAGATCCTGTTCTGCTCGAGCCGATCATGGCAGTAGAAGTAGTAACGCCAGAAGAATACATGGGCGACGTAATGGGTGATTTAAGCTCGCGCCGTGGAAAAATTGAGGGCTTGAATGCACGTAAAGATGCTCAAGTCATTAAAGCGAAAGTACCGCTATCTGATATGTTTGGTTATTCTACAACACTTCGGTCGATGACACAAGGCAGAGCGATTTATACCATGCAGTTTGCATTTTATGATGAAGTACCACAAAATATTTCTGATGAGATCATCGAAAAAGTCAAAGGTAAAGAAGTAGTCACTGTATAAGTTTAATCAATAATATTTTTTTTATATCCTCTAAGTAAAAAGGAGATAATCAAATGGCAAAAGAAAAATTCAAAAGAGACAAACCGCATTTAAATGTTGGAACCATTGGTCATATCGATCATGGCAAGACGACATTGACTGCAGCAATAACTATGGTACTCAACAAGAAAGGATTATCTTCGGTGCGAACATTCGATAGTATCGATAATGCACCGGAAGAGCGTGAGCGTGGTATTACCATTGCTGTGGCGCACGTTGAATATTCAACTGAAAAGCGCCATTATGCTCACGTTGACTGTCCGGGTCATGCTGATTACATCAAAAACATGATCACGGGTGCAGCGCAAATGGATGGCGCAATTCTCGTTGTTGCTGCAAACGATGGACCTATGCCGCAGACACGAGAGCATATTCTGCTTGCTCGGCAAGTGGGGGTGCCGCGTATAGTGGTATTCCTCAACAAAGTCGACATGGTCGATGATCCCGAGCTTATTGAATTGGTCGAGATGGAATTGAGAGATCTCTTGAAGAAGTTCGAATTCCCAGGCGATGAAATTCCAATTGTGCGCGGCAGTGCGCTGAAAGCAATGGAGAAAGCCATTCTCCCGGATTCAAAAGCAGATGATCCAGCTTTCAAACCGATCATGGATTTAATGGCTGCAGTTGACAGCTATATACCGATTCCGAAACGCGAAGTTGACAAACCATTTCTTATGCCAATAGAAGACGTATTCTCCATCACTGGTCGTGGAACTGTTGGTACGGGTCGCGTCGAGCGTGGTAGAGCAAAGATTGGTGACGAAGTTGAAGTTATCGGACTTGGTGCACATAAGAAAACTGTTGTAACCGGTGCAGAAATGTTCCGGAAGGAACTTGACGAAGTCCAGGCAGGTGATAATGCTGGATTACTTCTACGAGGTGTTGAGAAAAACGAGCTTGAGCGTGGAATGGTTATTGCAAAACCTGGCAGCATTACACCACATAGAAAATTTATAGCACAGGTATATGTACTAAAAAAAGAAGAAGGTGGACGCCATACGCCGTTCTTTAGTGGTTACCGTCCGCAATTCTATTTCCGAACGACCGACGTAACAGGTGTAGCAACACTTCCCGGTGGAACCGAAATGGTGATGCCCGGTGATAACGTTGACAATCTTTCCATTGAGTTAATAACCACAATTGCAATGGAAGAAGGTCTGCGGTTTGCGATACGTGAAGGTGGACACACAGTTGGTGCAGGTGTTGTGACGAAGATTGTAGAATAATTATTGTTAATTTAAGGAACGCATCAAGTGGCTGGACAAAAGATACGAATAAAACTTAAGTCATATGATCATACGCTGATCGATAAATCGGCGGAAAAAATCATTAAGACCGTGAAATCTACAGGTGCTATCGTATCCGGTCCAATTCCACTGCCGACGAAGCATACATTGTACACTGTATTGCGCTCTCCTAATGTTGATAAGAAATCGCGCGAGCAGTTTGAAATGCGATCCCATAAGCGCCTAATCGACATACTTAACTCGTCTAACAAGACAGTTGATTCGTTGATGAAGCTTGAGCTTCCCGCAGGCGTCGATGTGGAAATAAAAGTCTAATTTTTCACTAAATATTGTTTGTTGTGGAAAACTCCGTGTTCTTCAACGGGCATAGGATAGATATGGTATATTTACTTTTGATAGCATGAATAAAATGAGTGGTATTCTTGGAAAAAAAATAGGTATGACGAGCATCTTTGATGACAAAGGTGAATCCGTCCCTTGCACAGTCATCGAAGCTGGTCCTTGTTTCGTTACCCAAATAAAAACGAAAGATAAAGATGGTTATGATGCAGTTCAATTTGGGTTTGAAGAGAAAAAAACACGATTGGTCAACAAACCCATGAACGGCCATTTCAAAAAAGCCAATCTTCCTCCGAAGCGGATGCTGCGTGAATTCAGAAGTTTTGATACAACAAAATTTCAACTCGGTGCAGAAATAAAAGTTGACTCTATCTTTGCAAAAGGTGATATCGTTTCAGTCAAAGGCACCTCGAAAGGCCGCGGTTTTCAGGGTGTTGTAAAGCGCCACCACTTTGGCGGCGGACTTAGAACACACGGTCAGAGCGATCGCGTTCGCGCACCGGGATCTATCGGCTCAAGCTCTTATCCTTCGCGTGTATTTAAAGGCATGAAGATGGCAGGACGCATGGGCGGTGAGCAGGTGACCGTAAAAAACTTGCGGGTAGTTCAAATAGTTCCAGAATCCAACTTAGTGTTGATATGTGGATCAGTACCCGGTTTTAATAATAGTTATATCGAGATTTATAAAGAGAAATAATTTTTTTTAAACATTATGCAGCTTGAAATCTATAAAAAAGATGGTACGTTATCAGGAGAGAAAACAAATCTCTCACCTGATATCTTTGAGATTGAACCGAACGACCACGCAATTTATCAGGCAGTGACAACCTATCTTTCCAACCAGCGCCAAGGAACACACAAAACGAAGACGTATGGTGAGGTGAGCGGCAGCGGGAAAAAATTATGGAAACAGAAGCATACAGGTCGCGCAAGAATCGGTGCTGTCAGATCACCTTTATGGAAAGGTGGTGGAACTATCTTCGGACCGCTTCCAAGAGATTATTCAAGGCAATTACCAAAGAAAGTTAAACAGCTCGCTCGAAAATCAGCACTGAGCTATAAGGCAAAAGATGCCGCTATTAAAGTTGTGGAAGATTTTTCTTTTGAGACGCCAAAATCGAAAGAGATGACTTCCATTTTAAAGGCACTCGAGCTTACTGGCAAGAAAACGCTCCTGCTCGTTAACAAAAACGATGAGATAGTTTGGAAGTCGGGACGCAACATCCCAAAGTTGAAAATTATTGAAGCATCCAAAGCATCGACATATGAAATTTTGAATAATCAAATGCTTCTGATTCAAAAAAGTGCAGTTGAAGTATTAGAAAAAACATTACAGCAATAAAACGCAATTATGACTGGTATCATTTATCGCCCGATTGTTACAGAGAAGATTTCGAACGTTCAAGAAAAAGGCATTTACGCTTTTGAAGTAGATCTGGATGCAAATAAAATTGAGATTGCTCGTGCCATAGAAAAAAAATTCAATGTCACTGTTACGAAAGTTCGAACAATGAACATCAAAGGCAAGACAAAAACACAGATGACCCGGCGCGGAAAATTCAAAGGCAAGACGTCACATTATAAAAAAGCGATTGTATCGCTGAAAGAAGGCGATAAGATAGATCTCTTTGCCAACGTTTGATATTTAAAGAAATAAACTATGAGTATCCGAAAAATAAAACCAAATACACCCGGTACACGATGGATGACGATATCGTCATTCGATGAAATCACAAAATCGAAGCCGGAAAAATCCCTCACTGAGCCATTACGGAAATCTGGTGGAAGGAATACTAACGGTCATATTACATCTCGTCACCGCGGCGGAGGGCATAAGCGATGCTATCGGTTGATCGATTTTAAACGGGATAAAATCGGGATGGAAGCAAGAGTTGAAGCTATTGAATATGATCCCAATCGTACATCGCGTATTGCATTGCTGCAATACAAAGACGGAGAAAAACGTTATATAATTGCACCCGATGGACTTAAAGCGGGTGAAAAAATTACTTCCGGTCCACAGTCAGAAATAAAAGTTGGTAATGCGATGCCGATTTCAAACATTCCCGTTGGTACATATATCCACAACGTTGAGATCCGTGCTGGGCGGGGTGGTCAGGTTGCAAGAAGTGCGGGTTCCTCAATCCAATTGATGGCAAAAGAAGGAAATTATGCTCAATTGAAAATGCCATCGGGTGAGATCCGAAACGTGCAGCTTGTCTGTTATGCGACAATTGGTGTTGTCAGTAATATTGACCATGAAAATATCAGTATCGGAAAAGCAGGACGCTCGCGGTGGTTAGGTATCCGACCCCAATCTCGTGGTGTTGTTCAGAATCCATGTGATCATCCACATGGCGGCGGCGAAGGTAAATCGCCACAAGGGAATCCGCATCCTGTTTCACCGTGGGGTTGGCATACAAAAGGAAAGAAAACCCGTCACAAGAAACTTAAGTCGGATAAATTCATTGTTAAACGTCGGAAGTAAATAATAAGTTTTTGAAAACATGTAATTGAAAATTGAAGTATGAGTCGCTCTGTAAATAAAGGTCCGTTTGTTGATGCAAAGCTTCTTGCAAAGATAGAAGCTATGGCTAAATCTGGCCAAAAGAAAGTGATTAAAACATGGTCACGTTCTTCAACTATTACACCCGATTTTGTCGGTCATACATTGGCTGTTCATAACGGAAATAAATTTATCCCTGTTTATATCCATGAAGGAATGGTTGGTCATAAAGTTGGAGAATTTGCGCCTACAAGAATATTCCGCGGACATCCGGGATTGAAGAGCGAATCAACGACAACAGGTTAAGGATAAATTATGCAGGAAGCACAGGCAGTTAATCGGTATATTAATTCATCACCTAGAAAAATGCGATTGGTGATCGATATCATTCGCGGGAAATCTGTACCTGAAGCATTAAGTATGCTTCACTTTTCTCCCAAGCATGCATCGAAGGTAGCCGAAAAAACTCTTCGCTCTGCAGTATCCAATTTCCAAAATAAGGATGAAGCTGGTAGAACAGACGTTGAATCGCTTTTTATCAGAGAAGCATATGTTGATTGCGGACCCAGCATGAAAAGAATGCTCCCAGCACCTATGGGTCGTGCGTACCAGATTCAAAAACGATCGAACCACTTGACAATTATAATTGCACAAAAAGAAAAGAAAATGAAACAAGTTCCAAAGTCAAAAGAAAAACAAACCATCACAAAAACAAAAGAAGAATAGGAGATTTCTTGGGACAAAAAGTACATCCAGTTGGTTTTCGTCTCGGAGTCATACGTACGTGGGACTCGAATTGGTATGATGAAAAAGATTTCGCGGGTAAACTTCAAGAAGACCTAAAAATCAGAAATTATGTTCAGAACCGGTTGAAGAAAGCAGGTATTTCTCGCATTCAGATTGACCGCACTACAAAGCGGGCAGTGATCACAATTCACACTTCACGACCCGGCATAGTTATCGGACGAAGTGGCAAAGAAATTACCCAATTGGAAGAGGAGCTTAAGCAAATTACCACAAAGGAAATTAAAATTTTAATTCATGAAATAAAAAGACCGGAACTTGATGCGTACCTTGTTGCCGAGAATATTGCCGTTCAGTTAGAAGGTAGGATGGCATTCAGAAGAGCGATGAAAATGGGTATAACATCAGCAATGCGTATGGGTGCAGTAGGTATTCGTGTTATGTGTGGTGGTCGATTAGGCGGAGCAGAAATTGCACGATCGGAACAGTACAAAGAAGGTCGTATCCCACTTCACACTATACGTGCCGATATTGATTATGCACAGGCAACTGCCCAAACTATCTACGGAGCGATCGGTGTGAAAGTATGGATTTGTCATGGTGAAGTTCTTGAACGGATGTCGAAGTAAATTAATATAGAATATCATAGTATATGTTATTACCCAAAAGAGTTAAATATAGAAAATCCCAGCGTGGTCGGATGAAAGGTAAAGCTACGCGCGGTTACACAATAACGTTCGGAGATTTCGGGCTTAAGGCATTAGAGCCTGCTTGGATAACTCAACGCCAGATAGAAGCAGCACGTGTCGCTCTTACACGCTTAATGAAGCGTGAAGGAAGATTGTGGATCCGCATTTTTCCAGATAAACCGGTTACTAAGAAACCAGCGGAAACCCGTATGGGTAGCGGAAAAGGTGTTCCTGAATTTTGGGTTGCAGTAGTAAAACCGGGTACAATCATGTTCGAGTTAAGCGGAATCAAACGGGATGCTGCGGTAGAAGCGATAAACCTTGCAGCACATAAACTACCGATAAAAACTCGTATGGTTGTTCGTCGAACATATACCGAGAGTTCACTGAAGGAAAAAACCGCATGAAAAATTTTGAAATTCGCGATTTACCTGACGAAGAATTACGAAAACGAATAAAGGATGAAGAGGAAAACATGGTTCATTTGAGGTTCCAAAAAGCAACAAGTCAGCTCGAGAGTCCTATTAAAATTCGTACTGTACGTCGTGATATCGCCAAAATGAAAACTGTGCTTCGCTATCGAGAATTACAAAAAGTAAATACAACAATTCAATCAACTTCAACGGTTGGGGAAACAAAGGAACGATAAAGTACTATGTCTGAAAGAACAACACAAAGAAAAACTCGACTCGGAACAGTTGTCAGCAACAAGATGCAGAAAAGTATAATGGTTGCGGTTGAGCGGCGCGTTGCACATCCAATTTATAAAAAGTATTTCAACCGGACAACAAAACTGATGGCCCATGATGAAAAGCAAGAGGCGAGAATCGGTGATGTTGTAAAAATAATGGAAACAAGACCGCTGAGCAAGCGCAAACGGTGGCGTTTGATAGAAATTGTTGAGAAAGCAAAATAAAGATTATATTATGATCCAGGAAGAAACTAATCTCGTTGTCGCAGATAATTCCGGTGCAAAAAAGGTGCGCTGCATTCGCGTCCTTGGTGGACACGGTAGACGGTATGCCGGGCTGGGAGACCTCATCGTTGTCTCGGTGAAAAGTGCAATCCCCGGCGCTGGTGTAAAAAAAGGTGAAGTTTCCCGTGCAGTTATTGTTCGCACCAAAAAAGAAACACATCGAAGAGACGGCTCGTTCATCCGGTTTGATGAAAATGCGGCTGTCCTGCTCAATGACCAGGGTGAGCCGAAGGGGACTCGAATTTTTGGTCCTGTTGCCCGCGAATTACGTGATAGGAATTATATGAAGATTATTTCATTAGCACCTGAAGTAATATAGGAAAAATGGAAGCAACTATGAATGTTCATAAAAATGATAATGTGATTATTATTGCGGGTAATGCCCGTGGGAAATCCGGAAAAATTTTAAAAATATTCCGGGACAAACATCGGGTGATTGTTGAAGGTGTGAATATTATTAAACGGCATTCCCGTCCTTCGCAAAAAAATCCTCAAGGCGGCATTGTTCAGAAGGAAGCACCTATTAGTGCATCTAACGTTATGGTAATTTGTCCGAAATGCAGTAAACCATCACGCATCGGACATAAAAGTGTAGCGGATTCCACAACTGGCAAGAAGCACACGATGCGTATTTGCCGCAGCTGTGAAGAGATGTTTTAACAAAGAAGGTATAAAATGGCTAAAGAGAAATCACAAAAGGCGGTAAAAGAAACAGCGAAAGCGCCCAAAGTTCAGAAACAGGAAGTTGGAATAACTCCGCGAATGTTAGAGTATTTCAAGAAATCGATTATTCCAGCAATGATGAACCAATTCCAGTATTCAAATCTCATGCAGGTTCCAAAGCTTGAGAAGATTTGTATCAATATCGGTGTCGGTCAAGCCACACAAGACGCAAAGTTGTTGGATGGCGTTGTGAAAGATCTTGAAACTATCATTGGTCAAAAGCCGGTAATAACACAAGCTAAGAAAGCAATTTCAAATTTTAAATTACGGCAGGGTTTGCCGATCGGAGTACGTGTGACACTTAGAAATCTACGCATGTACGAATTTATGGATCGTTTTATTAGCGTGGCAGTCCCGCGCATTCGTGATTTTCGTGGTTTCTCGGACAAGTCATTCGATGGACATGGTAATTATACGGTTGGAGTCAAGGAGCATATTATTTTTCCTGAGATTGATGTTGACAAAGTAGCTAAAGTATTCGGTATGGATATCACTTTTGTCACAACGGCAAAAACAGATCAGGAATCGTATGCGCTCCTTAAAGAATTTGGAATGCCTTTCGAAAAACGACAAGCGACGATTGAGCAAACGCAAAGTAAACAGTTTAAAACAGGAGAGTAAAATTTGGCACGTTTAGCAATGGTTGTTAAATCAAAAAGAACACCGAAATATGCCGGTCGAAAACATAATCGATGTGGTATCTGCGGCAGACCGCGTGGATACCTGAGGAAATTTGGTATTTGTCGGTTGTGTTTCCGTAAAATGGCACTCGAAGGAAAAATTCCCGGTGTCTTAAAAGCGAGTTGGTAAGGAAAATAAAAAAGTATGAATACGACTGATCCAATTGCAGATTATTTGACACGCGTTCGTAATGGAATTAAAGCGAAACATAAAAGAGTTGATATCCCCGCATCGAACCTGAAGCGTGATATCTCAAAAATTCTGACTGACCAAAAATATATCGCTGGCTATACTGAAATCAGCGATAGTAAACAAAACGTGTTGAGAATAACACTACGTTACGTTGAGGGTGTCGGTGCAATTACAGGTTTAATCCGGATTAGTAAACCCGGTCTCCGCATATATAAATCATCTGATGAGCTGCCGCGTGTTCTTAACGGCCTAGGAATTGCTGTTATATCAACATCAAAAGGAATAATGACTGATAAAGATGCACGTAGGCAGAATATTGGTGGTGAAATTCTCTGTCATGTTTGGTAATTTATAGGATATTAATAGAAAATGTCACGAATAGGACGTAAACCAATTCCCTCTGTAAAGGGAGTTAAAATTGAGAAGAAGGACGGAAGTGTCAAGGTTATAGGATCGAAGGGCGAGCTAACCGCTCGGATACCGGATTCCATCACGATTGAAATAAACGACAGCGAAATCCTCTTGAAACGCTCTTCAGATGAAAAAAGTCAGAGAGCGTTGCACGGAACTTGGCGTGCATTAATTAATAACATGATAAAAGGTGTTTCAGAAGGATTTGAAAAGAAACTCGAGATCGTAGGTGTCGGATATAAAGCTGAGGTCAAAGGAAAGAAAATCCAGTTTGCTCTTGGTTATTCACATCCGATTTTATTCGGGCCGCCGCAAGGTATTAAAATTGAGGTTCCCCAACCGACTAGTGTAGTTATCTCGGGTATTGATAAACAACTTGTTGGTCAGGTTGCTGCAAAGATACGATCATTCCGTCCACCTGAACCATATAAAGGTAAAGGTATCAAATATAAAGGCGAGTACATCCGACGTAAAGCCGGTAAAGCAGCAGCAACAGCAGGAACAAAGGCAGGATAGCATGATCAAGAAATCAAGAATAGAGCAGCGATTAAAAATTAAACAACGCTTAAGAAAAAAAATTCGCGGTAGTTCAGAGGTACCAAGATTGACGGTATACAGAAGTTTACACCACATATATGCACAAATCGTTGATGACGCTACATCAAAAACACTCGTAGCAACCTCAACACTTTCACCGGAACTACGTGAAGAGGTTAAAAGCATAAAAGGCAAGAACGAAGTTGCTAAGCGTGTCGGTGCGCAGATTGCTAAAAAAGCTCTTGAAAAGAATGTCAAAAGGGTAGTATTCGATAGGAATGGATATTTATATCACGGCATAGTAAAATCATTAGCAGATGGTGCTCGTGAAGCTGGGCTTAAATTTTGATAATATTATGTGATCGCGGCTGGAATATTCAAGAATTGCCGGGTCGTCTAATGGCAGGACAGCGGCCTTTGGAGCCGTCAGTAGAGGTTCAACTCCTCTCCCGGCAGCATAAATAATTTTTATTAAACGGAGTAATTACATTGTCAAAAATAAAAACAGGTGAATTAGATCTCAAAGATCGGCTCGTTCACATCAATCGTGTCGCGAAGGTTGTTAAAGGTGGACGTCGTTTTAGTTTTAGCGCCATTGTTGTTGTTGGCGACGGTAAAGGTCATGTTGGTGTTGGACTTGGAAAGGCAAATGAAGTTCAGGATGCTATTTCTAAAGGCATTGATGATGCTAAGAAAAATGTGGTGAGAGTAACCATTCTTCATGGTACAATACCGCATACAATTTATGCAAAGTATGGAGCTTCAAAAGTACTATTGAAACCAGCATCGCCCGGTACAGGATTGATTGCCGGTGGTGGTGTGCGCGCTGTTTTAGAATCAGCAGGTGTCAAAGATGTTTTAACAAAGTCTATCGGTTCATCAAATCCTCACAACGTTGTTAAAGCGACCTTAAGAGCATTATTAAACCTCACTGATGCCACAACGATGTCAGAGCGAAGAGGGATGTCGTTAGTGGAATTGTTTGGCACGCAACCAACGGCACAAATTAATTAATGGATAGTGTATGGCAAAACAAATTAAAATAACACAGATAGTTAGTCAAATCCACTGCTTGAAAGCGCACAAGCGCACAATCGAAGCACTTGGATTAGGCAGACCCCATTATTCGGTTGTGAAAAATGATACTCCACAGATTCGCGGTATGATTAATAAGGTAAAACACCTTGTGCACGTGGAAGAGGTAAAATAACAAATGGCAAAATCAATATTAAGTAATTTAAAATACGCAAAAGGTTCCAGGAGAAAAGTAAAACGGATCGCGCGCGGTCAGGGTTCTGGGCACGGTGGAACTGCTACACGCGGACATAAAGGTGAAGGTGCGCGGGCTGGCACACATTATCGTGCATGGTTCGAAGGCGGCCAAATGCCTCTCTCTCGACGAGTTCCCAAGTTCGGATTTCATAACCCGCTCAAGGCAGAATACCAGATTGTGAATATTTCTACTTTAGAAAAGTTAGGTAATGGTGGAAAATTCACAAACGGTAAAGTCGATCCGGAAATCTTATATAATGTCGGTGCAGTTTCAAAAAAATCCGTTCCAATAAAAATATTAGGTGACGGTGATCTGAAATCGAAGTTGGAAGTAACTGCACATTCATTTAGTAAATCTGCTGTTCAAAAGATAGAAGCTGTGGGAGGAAAGGCAATCACAATTTCTCATTCAACGAAGTAAGCTATAATGGCGAAACTCAGCGAAAGTTTTCGAAATATTTTTAAAATACAGGAACTACGGCAGCGTATACTCTTTACTGCTGGATTGTTGATTATTGTTCGGTTCGGTGCTCACGTCACCCTTCCGGGTGTTGATGCGAAACTGTTAACTGAAGCTATGCGCAATCAGTCTTCAAATACATTATTCGGTCTGTACGATTTGTTTGTTGGTGGTGCCTTCAGTAATGCGGCAATTTTTGCATTAGGCATTATGCCATACATCAGTTCCTCGATCATTATCCAGCTTCTTGGTGCAGTTATTCCATATTTCCAGAAGTTGACAAAAGAAGGTGAAGAAGGTCGAAAAAAAATTACTCAGCTCACCCGATATGGAACTGTGATCATCTCGATGCTTCAAGCATGGGGAGTTAGCGTTAATTTGTTGAGTATGAGTGCCGCAGGTACTCCCATCGTACCGGATGTAGTCAATGGATTTGGATTTCAACTCTCAACGATCGTTGTGCTATCAGCGGGCACAATATTTATGATGTGGTTAGGCGAACAAATTACAGAGCGTGGTATTGGCAATGGTATCTCGTTGATCATTTTTATTGGCATTATTGCACGATTCCCGAACGCACTACTTGATGAATACCAGCTCGTCAGTTCAGGTGCGCGTGGTTTGATCGTAGAGTTGATTGTAATCGCTCTTATGGTTTTTATAGTTGCCGGCATTGTTTTGGTCACTCAAGCAACACGCCGAATCCCGGTTCAGTACGCAAAGCGGGTTGTTGGAAGAAAGATTTATGGAGGCGTTACACAGTATATACCGATGCGTGTTAATACTGCTGGTGTTATGCCGATTATCTTTGCACAGGCGATTATGTTCATCCCGAATACGATACTAACCTTTTTCCCGGAGAGCGAGTTTCTTCAGAGTATTTCCGGTTATATGAGTTATCAATCGTACACGTACTCATTTGTGTATGCATTGATGATTGTTTTCTTTACATACTTTTACACTGCAGTCGCTTTCAATCCGAAGGATGTAGCTGAAAATATGCAAAAGCAAGGTGGATTTATACCGGGAATTCGACCGGGGAAAAATACATCGGATTTCATCGATAACATTTTAACGAAGATTACATTACCCGGATCTATCTTCCTGGCGATCGTTGCAATTCTACCGACGTTTATGATCAACATGGGAGTGACATCGAGCTTTGCCAGCTTTTTTGGAGGAACAAGTTTGTTGATCGTTGTTGGAGTTGGATTGGATACACTTCAACAAATTGAGTCTCATCTGTTGATGCGCCATTACGATGGTTTCATGAAAAGTGGTAAGCTAAAGGGGCGAAGGTACTAAGATTCGATATCAACTGAACACAGGAAACCAAACGGACATGGCGAAAGCAACCATTAAGTCGCCGCGTGAAATTGAGATAATGAAAGAAAGCTGCAAGATCGTAGCTGAGATTCTCCGATTGTTGAAAGGAATGATTCGACCGGATATCACGACAAAGGAACTCGATCAATTCGCTGAAGAATTTATCAGGTCACAAGGTGCTGAACCGGCGTTTAAAGGATACGGAACCGATAAGAAAAATTTATTTCCGGCAACATTATGTATCTCTATTGATGATGAGGTTGTTCATGGAATTCCGAGTAATCGAAAATTGCAAGAAGGTGAAATTATCGCAATTGATGTTGGAGTGAAGAAGAAAAATTATTTTGGCGATGGCGCTTGGACTTATGCTGTTGGTAAAATTTCTGATGATAAAGTTAAATTGTTAAGAGCTACTGAACAAGCACTTGAAGTTGGAATTAAACAAGCGCGTGCTGGTAATCATGTGCATGATATATCAGCTGCTGTTCAATCGTTCGTTGAGAAACAAGGTTTCTCGGTTGTTAGGGATTTGGTCGGGCATGGTGTTGGTCAGAAACTTCATGAAGAACCTGCCATACCAAACTTCGGTGAACCCGGAACCGGACCTTTATTACAAAAAGGTATGACGCTGGCAATCGAGCCGATGGTTAATTTTGGAACGTATAGAGTTCGAATAGATTCAGACGGTTGGACTGTTCGAACTGCCGATGGTTTACCTTCGGCGCATTTTGAGCATACAGTTTTAGTTACAGATAATAATCCTGAAATACTCACAATATAAAATGGTGAATGGCTAAACAAGGACCGATAATTATGGATGGCGTTATTACCGATACGCTGCCGAATGCCATGTTTCGAGTGAAACTCGATAATGATCATGAGATACTCGCTGTAATTTCAGGGAAAATGAGAATGCATTATATTAAAATACTTGTAGGGGATAAAGTTACCGTCGAAATGTCGCCATACGATTTAACGAAGGGCCGCATAACTTATAGGTATAAATAAAAGGAATTAGCATGAAAGTACGTTCATCAGTAAAAAAATTATGTGAAAACTGTAAAATAATCAGACGTAAAGGTGTTGTGCGAATTATTTGTAAAAATCCAAAACACAAACAGAGACAAGGATAATTTGCGAAATCGAAAAGATTTAAATTTCGAAAGGATCAGGTAGAGTGGCTCGTATAGCAGGAATAGATTTACCCAAAAATAAACGATCAGAAATTGGGCTGACATATATTTACGGCATTGGTCACAGTAGTGCTAAAAATATTTTAAATGCAGCTGGAATCAGTTACGATAAACGTATCAGCGAATTGACCGATGATGAGGTTGCGAAGATACGCTCGATTATTACATCGGATTATAAAGTTGAAGGTGCATCCCGAAGTGAAACACAAATGAACATCAAACGATTGATGGATATCAATTGCTACCGAGGTTTGCGTCACCGTAAAGGATTACCTGTTCGCGGTCAGCGAACCCGGACCAATTCGCGAACACGTAAAGGTAAACGAAAGACAGTTGCTGGAAAGAAAAAAGTAATAGCTAAGAAGTAATTCATTAATATTTTTGGATAACACCGAATGGGTAAACAAACAACAGGTGCAGCCGCAAAAACAACAGCGGCAAAAAAGAAAAAGAAAATTCAAGTCGACGTTACTGGAAAAGTTTTTATCAAAGCGACATTCAATAATGTTATAGTGACGATTACAGATGTTTATGGAAACGTCATAAGCTGGTCGTCTGCTGGAAGAAATGCCTTTAAAGGTTCAAGAAAGAATACGCCATTTGCTGCACAGGTTACAGCCGAGGCAGCAGCAAAAGAAGCATTTGATATGGGTCTTCGAAAAGTCGATGTCTTTGTAAAAGGTCCAGGTTCCGGTCGTGAGGCTGGAATTCGATCGTTGCAAACTGTAGGATTGGAAATATTAAGCATACGCGATATTACACCAATACCACATAATGGCTGCAGACCTCCGAAGCGTCGCCGTGTGTAAAATGAGTGTACTGTAATATTTTATCAACAAAAGGAAAATATGGGTAGATATATCGATTCAAGCTGTAGATTATGTCGGAGAGAGAGACAAAAACTTTTCATCAAGGGGACGAAGTGTTTCACTGAGAAATGTCCGGTAGAACGACGCGGATACCCTCCCGGACAACATGGTCAAACTCGACGACAAAAAATATCTGAATACGGAGTTCAACTTCGAGAAAAACAGAAAATCCGTCGCATGTATGGGCTACAGGAAGTTCAATTTCATAATTACTTTCAGAAAGCACTTCGGCAATCCGGACGAACAGGTGAGAATCTTGTTAAGTTGCTTGAACGACGGCTTGATAATATTCTTTACCGGATGGGTTTTGCGCCGTCTCGGAAAGCTGGCAGGCAGCTTATCACGCACGGGCACATCATGGTTAATAATACAGTTGTTACAATACCATCATATTTATTGAAATCGGGAGATGTAGTTCATATTGTTGAAAAGAGTAAGAAGTTAGAAATAATTCACTCATCAATGAAGCGTATGAAAGATAGTTCAATGTTGCCGTGGTTGAGTCTTGATAAAGCAGCCATTTCGGGCACGTTTTTGAATGTTCCCGATCGTGCTGATATACCACTCAATGCAAATGAACAGTTAGTTGTTGAGCTTTATTCCAAGTAAAATTCACTAATACCAATTATTTATTTTGAACATCAATAATAAATAGGCGGGAGAAAGAAACTATGGTAGCTACAAATTATCAAATGCCTGAAAAAGTACAGATTGATGAAGCAAGTTACTCGAATACTTTTGGCAGGTTTATTTTACAACCTTTAGAAAAAGGTTTCGGTGTAACAATCGGTAATGCTTTTCGCCGAGTCTTGTTGTCCTCACTCAGCGGTACTGCATTCGCTGCGCTCCGGATTGAAGGAGTGCTTCACGAGTTTTCAACGATTCAAGGTGTCGTTGAAGACGTGACTGAGATTATCTTAAATCTCAAAGCTATCCGTATGAAGCTTATCAACAAGAAACTCAACAGGGTTGTTGTTGAACTGAAGGGCCCTAAAGAGTTTATGGCGGCTGATATCCAAAAAGCAAATCCTGAAATCGAAATTTTAAATCCGAATCAACACATTGCAACACTTAATGCTGGAGCTGCATTCGAAATTGAACTGCGGATTGGGCGTGGAAAAGGTTACGTGACGGCAGAAGAAAATAAAATGGCTGACCAATCATTAGATGTTATCGCTATTGATTCGATATTTACACCGATTAAAAATGTTCGGTTTCTTATCGAGCCAACTCGTGTAGGTCAGCAAACAGATTATGAAAAATTAACACTTGAAATTGAAACCGACGGTTCAATAGCCCCTGATGATGCACTTGCCCAAGCGGCTGTTATTCTTCGCGATCACATCCATTTATTCCTCAGTTTCAATATAGAATCTGATGCACACGAGGAAATGATGGAACGGGATTCTGAGTTTTCTCGCATTAGAAAAATTCTGCTGATGTCAGTAGAGGAACTTGAGCTTTCCGTTCGATCACATAACTGCCTTAAAGCGGCAAATATCAAAACAATTGCCGACCTTGTTCGGCGTGATGAGCCGGAATTATTAAAATTCAGAAATTTCGGCAGGAAGTCTCTCGCAGAACTTACTGAAATTATAGAACAGTTTGGCTTGAACTTTGGGATGGACGTTGAAAAATATCTCCACGATGTTAACGATTAAATTTAATTATAGGACATTAAATGCGGCATAGAAAATCAGGTAGAAAACTTAAACGAACTGCGAGTCATAGGAAGGCAACACTAATTGCATTATCTACAGCGTTGTTTAGGAATAAGAAAATTCGTACAACTGTTGCAAGAGCAAAAGAAACACGAATGTTTGTTGAGCGATTGATTACACGAGCAAAGAACGCGATTACACCAGAAGGTGATAAAATAAATATTCACGCACGTCGGCAGATCGCACGTTATATCAAAGATCGTGAAGTAATGAAAGAATTGTTTAGTGAGATTGCCCCCAAAGTTGCAAACCGACACGGCGGCTATACACGCGTGATTAAACTCGGACAGCGATATGGAGATGGCGCTGAGGTTGCAGTCCTCGAATTGGTAGATTTCAATACAGGTCAAGCACCTGAGAAATCTTCTTCAAAGCCAAAAGCAAAAAAGGAGAAGAAAGAAAAGAAAGAGAAGAAACAAAAGAAAGAAGTACCGACTGGTGAGGTTGCTTTAGAAAAGAAGTGACCATATTTATCTAAAAGTATTATAAAAGGGTTCCCATAATTTGGGTACCCTTTTTTATTTTCATTGATTATAGGTTGTAAAATCCGTATTACTAAACTGGTAGGAAATCCTCTCCCGATCCAATGATTGCCACCTGATATTATTTTCGCTTTATCAAATGAGTGTGCGTCGTTGCTACCGCTGTTAAGCATTCGTTGTGTTGCGTGTCAGTCGAATCGTAGCTTCTTGGCCACATCTTGAATCTTCTCTTGGTGTTTTCGTTTCCGTTCCTCTTCTTCGTTCCGCTTGCGCTGCCGTTCAGCTCGGATCGCAGCCTCTGCTTTGTTGGCTGCCTCAACGGCAAGAAGAAGAGTAGCGCGGTGGTATTTCTCAACCTCCTCGATGGTTGTGCGCGTGAGGATAATCTTGTTTCCGACAACTCTCGCAATTCCTGGACGATGCATACTAGTGTAATGAGGCGGATGATCCCAAGTGCTAATGAATACCTCCGTCCAGTCTGCTGAAGGCACACGAGACAATCGGAATGGAATTGAATACAAGGCACTGCCTCTTGTTCCATCAAGCGTGGGGGTTGAGACTTCATCAGCGACTATTCCCTCTATCTTGATTGGATCATCTGGTTTTGGAGTTGAAATTGGTGGCTGAACTACCTGAACAGAGAGATTTGGCTTAGCAGTAGGATTGCCAAGGGGTGGAGCTTGTGGTCGTTGATTGTGAATAGTCACAAGCAAGTCTTTGTATTGCTCCTCTGAATAAGATTTACCACGTAGATCAATTCGATATTTGCCGAAAAGCCATACCGGTGAAGCATACTCCCAAGCACCATCCCTCAATATCGGGATGAACTTACGATGGTTTCCTTTGGAGAAGACCTCTGCCGTCATAATATCTCCTTCGTACCCAACTCCACCTTGTCTTGCATCTGATTTCTCTTTGTAATGTGGTGTGCAAATGATCAACATGAAATTATTTTCTCTGACAGCTCGCTCCATGAATTCCGGAAGTTGATCTCCCGGAGCAAGATGCCATTGGTCTAAGGTGACATCAACTCCGTCTGTTCGCAGACGAGTAGAAAACTCCCTGACCCACGCCTTGTGCGGATCGTTATCCCATGAATAGGAGATAAACACTTTTGGTACATCTGATGGCAACGAGCTATTTTTCACATCGACTTTTTCTAGGAGTTCGAGTTGAAATGAAAATCCATCTGGATTTGGAATCTTCTCGGGATCGTACGGATTCGCCGCAGGCATGTTTCCAGTATGCAGTGTAATCTTAATATCTTTTTTTAGAGTTTCCGCTCGGAGATTTGATTCCACCTCATTTCTGGCAAACTCGAAAAGTGTCTTAAGAAAAGGAAGATTCTGGAGATGGTCGATAGGTCTGTTCAGTGAGCCAAATCGCCATTGAATGAAAAGAGTGCCTGAAATTTTCACGTCCACCATGTGTTCGGTAACGGTGTCTCGGAGTGCACCCTGACCCACTTTGCGAATGGCAAAAGGGTATCGGATCACTACCCCGTTAAGGTCATTTGGACTGACGTCTCTTGGTTTTCCGAACCTAACCTGTAAGTTCATTTGTCATTTCATTCTGATGTTTAACGACACGCAACGCAATTACGCATAACGTGTGCGCAAAAAACGCAATACTGGAGCGAGTTAAGATGAACCGATTCAATGCGAGCGGAAGTATTGAACTTGTGTCGTTTTTTGTCGTTGTTATATGCCTGTGCGCCAAATTTATCTTTTGTTATGTTTTTAACTTTTTCCGTTGCGCCCGACATTCTTTAGTTTTGTGTGGTTTGGGTTTTGTCATGTTATTTTATGCTGTTATATCCGTCGTGATTGCTGATTTTCCCAGACTCAAAATCATAATCCATGCAGAAGATGGTCTCATGATGAATACCAAACATATCATCATAAGAGATTATTCCAAAATAATACAAAAATTTCCGTCTGTTTTTCATGTCGAGAAACTCATCATTTCTAATGGAATTTTCGATACATATTTCTCCTTGTTTATATTCAATTCCGTTGCCAACGACAGAACCACCATTGGGTTTTACAGACACCTCCTTACGCAACCGCATCCAATCACTATCATACATTCCAGTCCCGATTTTGAATCCACGCTGCAAGGCAGCATTGATGGCGGGTGTTTGCCCTGTGTTTTTTATACTCCACTTAATGGAGGGACATTTGTTGGTGTCTATCTTACTGCCCACGAAATCACCTATGACCATATATGGTCTGAGGGTGACATGAGAAACTTCCAACGAAATAGAATCTTGTATTTGTTGAGATCGAATACTCAAAGAATCTCGGATACTTTGCAAATTCAAGGATGCAACGGTAGCCCTAATTTGTATAGCAGTGAATATAACCAAGGCGATAGTACAAATAGCAATTACAACATTAGCGATATGAGCCGCAGTTCCCCAGAGCGACTTTTTCTCTTGTTGGGCGTATTGCTCAGTGGCGTGCTTGGCATTTTCTTTGTCGCTATTGGATGTAATTATAAGTCTATCATCAGACGAATTTTGTTTATCATTCTTGGAATCGTGTTGATTGGATTCTGTTGTCATTTAGTTTACAAGTATTATGATCCAATCAGCGATTTATATGTTAATCGCCCCTCAGTACAACTCATCATTAAGCCCATCCGTGCGGGGTCTGTAATGTCTTTAGACGGTGGAGTCGGGCGCAACGGAAAAAATAATTTGGCGCATGGCATATAACGTGTGCGTGCTAAATGCAAAATTTTGTGAATTACAAATAGAAAAATTTTCCATGAACAAAATTATTGAACGAGTTCCATAATGCTTGCGGTACAAAAACAGAATAAACAGAGAGAGGGAAGGCGCGGTTCAACGACAAAGGGGAGCCACCCCAATGTATTGAACTATTACGTTATTTCCCTTAATAAAAGAGATATTTTTGGGATACACAGTATAGATTGGCGAAATCTATTGTGCCTGTCGGCGACCGTGTGTAGGTTGCAGGTTTGTCTCCCACAACTTTACCAAAAAACATTGCTCCTTATTAAGAGCGCGCCCCTCTCAAAAGTTTGCCTAACATTTGGCTCCTTTCTGAGGGGAATTATTCCCTCGTTGCAAAACATCAAAGAACTCAAGTATGTACCGCAAGCTAATATTAAGCGAGTGTCATTTAGCATCGCTGTTGTGCGCCCGGGCGCAAGTTTAATTGTGATTTTATCACTTGTTTTTGTTGCCACCATTATCATTACTTACCCAACGACCAACCACCGCTATCTTTATTTTTATTGGAATTATGATAAGGATTAAACGGTCTATGAGATTTAACATTGATAGTGTTTTTGCATCGCTGGCAAAAATATTTATTACCCGAACTACTTTCATATTCGAGTTGCAATACGGAACGCTTTTGGTCTTGAAAGCAATGTTCACAAGCCCAGTGCGGTGGGTCTCCGCCTTGCTTCGGTTTATTATAAGCTTGTACAAAAATACCACCAGATACTTCTGTAAGTTGATACTGAACCTTTGTTTGTTCCCAGTTTTCCATATCCACAAGTTGCTTTGCCAATCGCTCTTTCTCATCCAAAAGCGATTGATACTTCTCTCTCATCGTAAGAGCATCCGCCTCTACGGAGAGAAGTATCTCAAGGACTTTGGCAACACTTTCATTTCGCTCAACCTCAACCTTGAGAGAGCTTATTCCCTTTGCAATGCCATAAGCCGTCTTAGCAGACGTGAAAAGCGTGTTCAGTTCTGGAAGCATTTTTTATCCTTTATATGGTGGCAACAAAACAAATAACTTGCGCATGGCGCACAACTAGTGGATTAACGAATTTCGTTTAGCCGTCCGATTTGGCATGATAGACGAATGTCGTTTAGCCAGCCAATAGGGAGGGATAGACGACATATGTCGTATATCCCGCTCATGTCGGACGGATTGCTTGGTCCAACCTACTAATAATCTTTCCAAGTGTTTTATTCCTAACATAAGTATAATTTTCCGTTGTCCTTGAGTAATAATAATCTAATATCTCAAGGGGTGAACCCAAAATTTGCTACAGGTTCTTCAACGGAATGTACTCCTCAAAAATTTTACTTCCATAATTTATATCGTAAGAATATCGAATTTTTTAAAATGAAAGTCAAGAAATAAATTTAATTTATCAATTCTTGTCGTCGGTATCAAGATGTGTAATGGCATCAATCTTTGTTAATACGGTCTAAAATCCGTATTTTAAACACACTATGGCTTATCCATTTTTAGAAATCGAAAAGAAGTGGCAGAAATATTGGGACGACCACCAAATATTCAAGGTCGTTGAAGACACTGCCAAACAAAAACTTTATATACTCGATATGTTTCCGTATCCGTCCGGCTCCGGCTTGCATGTCGGCCATCCCGAAGGATATACCGCTACGGATATTTATTCCCGTTACAAGCGAATGTGCGGCTTCAATGTTCTTCACCCGATGGGATGGGATGCTTTTGGTTTGCCTGCCGAGCGGTATGCGATGCAAACAGGCATTCATCCAAGCGTAACAACACTTCAAAACATTGAAACATTCAAGCGACAGATTAAAATGCTCGGCTTGTCGTACGACTGGTCGCGCGAGGTGAACACAACCGATCCGAAATATTACAAATGGACACAATGGATATTTCTGAAGATTTATAACTCATGGTACGATACAAAGTTAGATAAGGCACGACCAATATCCGATTTGCTAATTCCACCTAATCTTTCTGAAAAAGAAAGATACGATTACGTTTCTAAACAACGACTTGCTTACCTTGCCGAGATGCCCGTTAATTGGTGTCCGGAACTTGGTACCGTTCTTGCGAACGAAGAAGTTGATGAATGGGTTAGCAAAGGTTATACAGTTGAACGGCGTGCAATGCGACAGTGGATGCTTAGGATTACTGCTTACGCGGAACGGCTGGAAAAAGATTTAGCAGAGCTGGATTGGCACCCCGGTATATTAGAAATGCAGCGCAACTGGATCGGACGTTCGGAAGGAGCAGAAGCAGATTTTACAATTGCAGGATCGAAGAAATCTATTCGT
>CAYGZC010000104.1:0-3247 GCA_964354225.1 uncultured Chlorobiaceae bacterium
GTGAGGGAGGGGGTGGAAGGTTGTCGTTTTTGGGATTTACGAGGCATTGGGGGCACCTGTTTATTCCACTTAATTAAATCGTCGACATACTTGATTGTCTTGTGTATGGAAGCATAAGTTTACTCGATCTAACTGTTCCAACGCATATTTACATAATTAACAGCTTCTTCAAGACCTAACAACCGGCTTGTAGGGCCAAATCTCGTATAGAACTCTTCACCTTTTTCAAATGATAAATATACCGGCAAGGAGGATTGTAAAACATCCACCACACAAACCTGGTTTCTTTGAATGTGTTCAAAACGAATTTTTATCAAGGTGGAAAACTCGGCACCCAGATGCTCAGTGATCAGATTAGTTAATATTACGGCAAATTTATCCGTCGAATTGTCCAACAACCTTAAGTCATTTAATAATCCAATGACACTTCCATCATCTTCTACCCCAATGACTAGTGTACCACCAGACGAATTTAAAAAGGCAGCGATGGTTTTAAGCACTTGCTTACGAAGCAGCTTATTATGACCACCTCGGATTACATCCCACTGGAGCGTGCTCTTGAACTCTAATGTCACACTTTCACCCATTTTAATTAACTCGGCAATTGGTTTTTCATGGACAATTACTGGTTCTGTAATTAAACTATCCATATATTCATTAATCTTTAACGCAATCAAGTTACGTCTGGCCTCCAAGAAATCGGCATAATTTTTTAATACCCATAACGATCGATCCAAAGGGATGAACTGCCGAGTTAAGGCGCCAGGATACTTTTCTTCCACCTTGGGTAGATATTCCTCAGGAAGTAAATTGGATAGCTCCTGGTTGGTTTCCGCAGTCAAAAAAGCACGGTTAGCTATTTCATTAACAATCGAACGATGTAATAAATTATCCGGATCATAACCAGAAGCATAGAGTTTTGAGGTTGGAAATATGTGATGATAATGGATTGTGTAAAGGTTCCCCGATACTACTCCTAAGGGAACCCCATTAAACCAGTCCACCGCTCCTTTCGATTTGGCAAGAATGTATGTCATACGGTAGAGAGGGTGCTGGATCCAACGACCTTCTAAATCACTGCTCTTGACTTCAATCCTGCCTCTTTGGTCAATAATTTGCATACACAATGAATTCCAGGGATTGTCGTCTTTCGCAACCAATGAAACATCATATTCAAGTCGTTGATCTGTTTGAGAAGTATACCTTGACCAGATATGGGCAGCATAGAGCCAGTGGATTGCATGCATCAATGAATTTTCGTTAGGGAATTTATTATTTTTCAATGATAAATACACAACCAAGGGAATTAATACATTCGTCGTATTCAGATCAGTGGTTGAGTGGATATATGCTTTTGCAGGCAGAACAGCAGCTAAGTAATCCAATATTTTTGATAGATCTCCCCAGCCTCCTTCGAGTTTGTCCATTTGAACCTTATGGATCGATTCAAATAATGCTCTACGTGTAACAACACCAGTCAATGCACGAGTCAAAAATGTTAAATCATAATAAAAATAATGTTTGGATAAATCATGAATTTTATTTTTCAAAACACGCCTTGCTTGAGACCACTTACCTGTGACATGGGTTAACGCAAGCTCCGCTTCGGTCAATTTTGTGCCTTGACTATTTACACGGTCGAAAATATCAATCGCGTCTTCTAACGCTGCAATGGAAGGGACAGTTTGAACCGTTAGATCTATGCCAGATATATTTCGTAATTTATTAAGATTAGTGTTATAGCGTTGGGCAAGTTCAAAAGCTTTGTTTCCATCATTATTTCCAAGTATCGTTTTAGCTATAAAGAAAACATTTATATCGGTATTATTAAAACAATCCAAGACCTTAACCCAAAGAGGATTATTTTTCATACGTGTTGACTGATAATATTGAAAATCACCATCATCCAGATTGTAATAAAGCTCGCGAGGATCGGTCTCGATATCCACCTCCTTGTAATAAGGCGGGATCTCACCACGAATTAATAAATATAAGGTAGTAATCCGTTGTTGACCATCAAGAATGACCTGGATCATTCCGAGCTTTTGAGGAATAACATTGAGGTTCTTTAGCTCAGGGGGTCGATCTGTTTTCCAAAACAACAGGCTACCAACCGGGTAATCCTTCAACAGAGAAACCATCAAATTCTTTGCCTGGTCCTTAGTCCATACATATTCACGTTGAAATTCGGGTAATACAAGGTCTTTTTTAGCTACGCTATCGAGCAATTCACCGATTTTCATTTTATTATCCTCCGTGACTGAATAATTACCATCATTTATATTATTATGGAGATAATCCGTTTATATTCTTGCTGGCATACATCACTCCGGTATTCGTTTACCTTCTGACCAAATGATTAAATATCCCGATTATTTCATATGGAAATTGACTTACGCGGAACGGTACTCGGCGGAGAGGTCGAAACCGATGTCACAGACGATCAGTAAAGGCGGGTTTTGCAGGGCTTCACGGTATTGAAGAAGCTGTCTATAGGCTTCGTCCAAATTAGCATGTTTACCTTTGTATTCCCACACAAAGTGACCTTTGTACCAACATCGGCAAAACCATTACCTCCAGAATCCTTGGAGGCAAAGGCTTCGAAGGTAATGAATGTGTCGTTGGGATCCAGGTCGATGGGGGAACGATGGTTAATTACTTTGCAGAGATCATTAAAGTGGGATTGGTTGGCAGAACGTTTTTTGAGATAGGAGGATTTCCATTTGGCGGTAAAATCGTGAGTGTTCATTGTTCGTGAATGGAAACGAAGGAAGTAATATTTCTATGGTGTTAATAAACGTAACGGCATTTCATCATAAGTTCGGCCATTAAGCTCCCGACCCGCACGTTTTTTACGAACACCTCCCCATTGTTTAAAGAAAAAGGGTATTCCAGCCGATTGACATTGATCAAGGATAGATTTGACCCATATTGGGTCCACTGGACGAGACCCTGGACCGGATTCGCCACCAACGATCACCCAATGGATATCATGAAGGGGAAGATAATATAAAGGACAAATCAAAGGTTCACAAGATAAAAACCGAACAGAAGCTGGTATGGATTGAAGATCCATTATTCGGTTGATAACGCGGTCGTCTTCAACACTAACTCCCATCCAAATATTGGAAGTCCAAGGTAAAGAAGTCGCTAAATCTCGAAGCCGTTGGCTACGCTTAGTTAATATCTGAAAGGTGTGTTGTGGACAGCGAACCATTGTATTAAATACTTTTTCAATAAAAGAGAA
>CAYGZC010000105.1:0-14445 GCA_964354225.1 uncultured Chlorobiaceae bacterium
GCCTCCAAAAATGTAACGGAGGCGCACTAAGGTCGGCTCAGGCTGATTGGAAACCAGCCGATGAGTGCAAAGGCATAAGCCGGCTTGACTGTGAGACCTACAAGTCGAGCAGGAACGAAAGTTGGTCTTAGTGATCCGGTGGTTCCGAGTGGAAGGGCCATCGCTCAACGGATAAAAGGTACTCCGGGGATAACAGGCTTATCTCCCCCAAGAGTTCACATCGACGGGGAGGTTTGGCACCTCGATGTCGGCTCATCGCATCCTGGGGCTGGAGAAGGTCCCAAGGGTTTGGCTGTTCGCCAATTAAAGCGGTACGTGAGCTGGGTTCAGAACGTCGTGAGACAGTTCGGTCCCTATCCTATGTGGGCGCAGGACATTTGAGGGAAGTCGCTCCTAGTACGAGAGGACCAGAGTGACCGGACCGACGGTGTACCAGTTGTCACGCCAGTGGCAAACGCTGGGTAGCCACGTCCGGAAGGGATAAGCGCTGAAAGCATCTAAGTGCGAAACCCATCCCAAGATTAGATGTCACAGGTCGCAAGACCTCTAAAGACCCGTAGAAGATTACTACGTTGATAGGCCACAGATGTACGTACAGCAATGTACTCAGTCGAGTGGTACTAATAGGTCGTGAGACTTAACCATTAATTTTTATTGATTCGCAAGACCTCACTCGTTCCCAAAGTTTATTTTATGAACTTGGGTTCGTAAGATGTATCGATAGATTGAAGAACTATTTTTCTGGTTGTTTAGAGTCCGTTCATCAGAATGGACGACTCTTCTAAAAGTTTTCTGGTGACTATACCGCGGGTGAAATTCCTCTTCCCATTCCGAACAGAGCAGACAAGCCCCGCAGGGCCGATGGTACTATGTGGGTAACTGCATGGGAGAGTAGGTCGTTGCCAGGAGTTATTTAAGAATCCCATCTCAATTGAATTTGAGGTGGGATTTTTGTTTTCTATACATATCATCAAGGGGTAATCCCGAAGAGATTTGAATCTAAGGCGAGGCTTTTGTATTTGCATAACGATTATAAAACGAAGAAGAGTAAGAGTGATATAATGGAAGAGTGACGTTTCACAGAGGGAAAGAGATTCTTTACATTGCCGCACGGATGTTTTACAAAGCGATTTTCACACACCCGGCAGTTGAGATAGCTGCTTGCATTAAATAGTACGAGTGGTGTGCTGAAATATTGATGTATTTCATAGTAGATTTGATTTTGTTCAGAGGAGATTTAAATTCATTCATTAACGGATTAAACTTGTTCATTGCGGAAGAGAAGTTATTCACGGGTAATTTATAATTGTTCAGAGATAACTTCAAGTGACACATTGTCCGCTTCGACCGATGCAATGGCATTGTAGATTGTTTCATTGACAAAATAAAGTCGTTCAGAGACAAGTTGAGTTCGTTCATTAGTCATTTGATGTGGTTCATTGCAGACGTGAGATAGTTCAGAGGCAAATTGAAGTGATGCAATGGGCAATGAAAGTGATTCAGAGGCGGATGAGGATAAAACAATGAGGAAAACAGGCGAATTTGTAAACATTTGTTATAAAACAGCATTGTAGTATTCCTTTGTGGGAAGAATGGATAGATGTGTGATAACTCCTTCACAGCGTGAGAGTAGGTCGTTGTTAGGAATTTTTGCAAAGCCTCGTTTGAATTTCAAGCAAGGCTTTTGTATTTTTGTGAATGTTTGAAGATGCCATGATGGAAGAAGAAAAGTTTTCGGTAAAGAGAAAGCTAACGAAAGAAGAGCTTGATGCAATGAAAATCGTTTATGAATTCATTTCGCGAGTTAACGATATCTATGCTCTTTATTTAGATTCATGGAGCGGATTGAGAAAAATCCGAGAAGATTTAATTAAGCGTCAAATCAAGACAGCCGACCAGGATCCTGCTGAGGAACGTAAAAAGATTTTAGATTCTCTTGACGCAGCATGGACGATGTATGGTCACGGTCCACCGACTGATGATGAAAATCTTGATCATAGCAGCACACAGCAAGAATTTAAAGAACGAAATGCCGATAATGGATTGAATCAACGACTCATGAGTAATCTCTGCTTAGTTACCATTTATCAGTATTGGGAAGATTATTACAGAGATAAAATTGCTGAAGCGTTTGGCTTGACAGGCACACAAAGGAAAAAATTTGTTACTAGCGATTTGATGGGAGATATGAGACACCTACGAATTTCAATCATACATCATAATACTATTGCCAAGAAAGAAGTTGAAAATAATTTGGTGCTAAGATGGTTTAAGGAGGGTGATCAAATATTTATTGATCAGGATAAAATGCGTGAGCTTGTTAATCACATTAGAGATAATTTCGAGATTCAAGTGAAAAAAGAAAAAACAATTACTTATCATTTTCATCGTTCTCCGTCAAGTTTAAAACCACCGCTGAAATAAAAGTTCCATTTAATTGGAATGGCGTGTTTTGAAAGCCCCGCTTGAATTTCAAGTGGGGCTTTTGTATAGATGTCCGAACCAAGATTTACTGGATTTTCCCAATGGGATCACTTCGTGAAAGGATTACCACGATTGAACAAACACGAACCTATTAATCATTGAATCATGCGAATTCCGGTTCAGACAACAAAAAAATCCCCTCCTCTTTCGAGAACGGGATTTTCATTTGGCTTAAAAGGAATAGAGCATTTAATTGGGTTGTTGTTTATTCTCTAAATAGAATACAATGGAATGCACTTCTGTACAGGATCACCTAAATTTCTTCCACGAAAAGTCGCTGTAATTGGCATTTCACCCTCCAATCTGTACAAAATTTATAGACGTCAAATCTGATAGTCTGACATCGACTTTTTCACTTGACATTACTAAAATAATATGGTAAATTTCCTACAGGATTATTTAACTGATAATCCGAGTTTTTAAATCCTCCTGTAATAAGGCAAATTACAGACATGTCCCCTAGTTAATCAATTAATGGTTATTAAAAATAATGCAAGTCCGTATTGTCTCTATCTGATAGATAAAGTTATCAGTTTAGAGATACTTTTATTAGAAATTAATTCTAAAATTCAAATTATACTTTGAAGGAGAACATCGTGAACCAACGATTACAAATTTCTTTTGTCGTATTACTTCTCGTTTGCATTGCATCCGGAAGCATATTTGCACAAATACCGGTAAATAAAATTATTTATCAACAGAACTTTGACTCTATTGGCAGGGCAGCATATGCAAGTTGGAATGCAAATGGAAGAACACAATCTGCCGCTGAAGGTTTCTCTGCACCAGCCAACTGGAGAATAGTGGTCAACAATCTTGAGTTGACAACTCCTCCTTCTCCTCGCCGACAATATCATACTTACGGTGTTGATCTCGGTGGAACCAATTCAATGAGAGTCTTCATCAATGGTGCATACTTCGGTGCCGGCTTGGGAAATGATAATAGCTCGAACGATTATTGCTTTGGATTATTTACAGATGCACCACAGGCTGTAAACTACATCACTCTCAAATACACCAACAATACTACGGACACCATGAAACTAACTGTATCATTTAACTTATCTATGGAGGTTGTATCATGAAAACTTTTTTACAAATCCTTTTTCTGGTTGCAGTCATTACCTGCTTGACCTTTGAGGTAAAGGCAGCGGGACCGACAGTCTCAATAGGTTACGACTCAGCAGCAATTTTTAAAGGCGGTGTTCGTCTCAAGAGCTTTAATAACGGCCCTGGTGGAGAGATTTATCTCGGCAAACCCGATCTAGGCATTGGTGCTAACCGGGTTGAAATTGATTTCTACCCAACCGGTCAATGGCAGCCATCCAACCATTTCAAGTTTGAGTACACCCCCACTGGCACCAACAACTTGAAGGTCACTGTGAACGCCAACAATCAATATATACTAATGTACAATCTCGGCGATGCGAATATCCTGAACTACCTGCAGATCGATGTCGTTGGCAGGCAGGTAGGCACAACCGTTGACTTTAACAACGTCACACTTAATAGCAATGCGCTGGGAAATTTTAGTGGCACGGGCTGGCAAACCTGGCAAGTGAAGGAACTCGATTTCACCAGCGGTTTCACGGTGGAGGGAGATCTGTTGCTTTCGGGAAATCAGCCAGGTGGTGAAACCAACAAACTGCAACTTTCTGTGGGCTATGCGCCACCAACTATCGTGTGGGTAAGTCCAACATATACTTCGGGTGGAACGAACGATGGTCACACGTGGCACTTTGATGCGTTTGACAATATTAAGGAAGCTATCGATTCAGTCGCACCAGGGGGAACGGTTAATGTGGGAGATGGAACTTATAATGAAGATGTTATCATAAATAAAGGATTAAACTTATTTTCTCAAAATGGAAGAACAACCACTATTGTTAATGGCCAAACTACTGGCTGGGGCGGTGGTGCATTGCGGATCAATTCTTCGAATGTCACTGTGGGTGGGGCTGGTAAAGGTTTTGCATTCAATGGTAAAGCGGGTGGTACAAGTGTTATATCGTTCGCCTGTTATGTTAGTGGTGCACGTGACATCATCTGGATAGAAGAAAATAAATTTGTCGCAGCACCAAAGGATCCGGGTAATAATGAAACACACGCCTTATTAACAGACGGTGGACAAACGAATCAAACTTATAAAAACAATATATTCGACGGATTATCGACACCGCGATTTCTTGTGTACGTCAATGGTTGGGCGGATGTTAAGGTTGCATCTACGAACATTGATTTTATCGACAACACATTTGTTTCAACGGAAGGCGGGTTATCGTTGAGCTCGTCAGGCGGTGAAATTTCCGGAAATTATTTTCAGGGAATGGCGGGGATCGGTCTCAGTCAATATTCGACGAACACAATTACAGGCAACTTCTTCCAAGGGGTTGGAAATGAAGTGAGTTTGAACGACACTTCAGGTGTTAATATTGATGATGTTTTGAACAACAATTTGTTTGTAAAAAAGGTTGTCGTTAAGAATGCAACAGGGTATCGATATGAATCATATCCTTGGGGATATTACGCGATTGTGAGAGGAAATATTCAAGGTGCTATTGATGCGGCATCTGCTGGCGATAGTGTTCTCGTGTCGGCGGGAACTTACAACGAAGCTCTCCTTATAAACAAAGCAAACCTCAGCATTATTGGTTCAGGAGAATCATCTACAACGGTTGATCTATCAGGTAAACCCGGAGATAATCAATCCGGCATCATGGTGTACTCCAACAATGTCACTTTGAAGAATTTCAAAGTGACCAGCGACGGTGTGGCTCCTCCTGCAAGTCCAAGGTATGGAATAAAATATAGCTTAGTAACGGGAGGAACAGTGCAGTACCTTACAATCCAAGGATTATATAGATCAGGTTTGGATATTCCCGGAGCCAGCGGGATGACGATCGATCATATCACCGCAATCAGCAATGGCGGTAATGGTTTGGGTTTACGTGATCTGAACAACTCAACTGTCAGTAACATAACCACAAACAACAACGGCTGGGGTGGTATGAGAATGCAGAGCTGGACTGGACCCATAACCGGTGTTGTAATATCGGGAACAAATTCATTCGGGGAAGGAACAAACCCGAACATGAGTGCTATGTTCCTCGAGCAAGGGAACGTGAACCCGGCCGGACCACCCTTCCCAATTACATATGGTTATACGTCTGGAGACGTTCGGATTCAATCCAGTGACTTCGCATTTATACTTTCAGGCAATGATAATGAAGCACCGCAGTATCAGCGTATTCATTTCTATCGAACTCTTCCTCAAGCGATGGCTGCTGCCGCAGGCTCTCCTCCTCATATTACTACAGGTAGATACGTGAGGGATCTTTCAAATGGTTATTTCTATGTTGCACCACCTTTGAAGATTCAAGATGCAGTAAATGCTGCAGGCAATGGTGATATTATCGATGTAACGGCAGGAACATATAATGAAACCGTTCAAATCGGGAAAGCTATAACACTATCAGGAGCTGGAAAAACGCAGACGATCGTTCAGCCCACAGTGGGTCTATCGACCGGTGTAGGTCACAAGTACGATCCGAACATGACGGTAGCAATGTTCGTCAACAACACAACGGGAGTTACTATCAAGGATATGACCATCGATGGAAATGACCTTGGATTGAATGCCGTTCTCTTCTGGAATGCTTCGTCAGGTAACCTCCAAAATGTAAAAGTCATGCGCCCGAGTGCGTTTAGTGGAATGCAAACCGGACAGGGGTTGGCAGTCGATGCAACAGCACCTGCCAGTACGAATCTGACGGTTGATAACTGCGAGTTTGAGCAGTGGAATAAAAATGCAATTGATATTATTAATGGTAATAGCGGCACGACTAATGGCGGTAATATCACGTTTAGTGTAACAGGCGGAACTTTCACGGGAAGAGGGAATACGGCAGCAAACGCACAAAACTGTATCGTCATCTGGGAACAAGCCGGTGGAACGATCAACGGGTCAATTCAAAATGCATCCTTTGCGGACGTTAACTACACGCCAACTAGTAATGAAGCGACGGCTGTTTTACAATATGGTTCACCAAACGGCACTGTCAGCCCGATAAGTGGTTGTTCATTTACAAACACCGAAATTTATATTGCACAAGCTGTAGGATCCAGTCATACTATCGCTGTATCAGATAATACGTACGATGGTGTTGATCCTTCCAATGCAACATTCACACAATTAGCTGTTATTGAAGATAAAATTATCCACAAAATGGATGATAATGGGGTGGGATTAATTACTTTTCGTTTGGAGATTGTAGTAGCAACTCCTAACAACCTTGGAATTCAACAGGGTATTAATGTAGCATCACCGGATGATAGTGTTATTGTTGCGGCGGGGACGTACACAGAAAATGTTAACATTAATAAGAAAGTAACTCTTCAAGGTGCCGGAAGCGGAAGTGATCCTGCCTCCAATACGATCATCACCAATAGTGCAAATGGGAGAGTTGTTCTCCTAACTGCCTCAGGAACTTCGATGGTATCGCCTGTCTTGCTGCAGAATTTCCGGATTGTGCCGGTTGGAATCAATGGACTGGAGGTGACGAATGCAACCACCGTCTCGTACGTCAAACTGGAGAATGTCTTTGTGGTTGGTCCGTTGCCGCGGACGATCGAGAATGAGAATGGGTTCAAGATCGCAACAGATGGAAACCTGATGCACGTGATCATGAATAACTGCTCGTTCCAATACTGCGACTACGGCTGGTACTTCGCGAAGCATGGAGATTGGGGACCAGGAGGGAGCAACGTAGTTGACGTGACAGTGACGAATACGACCTTCCTAAACAATGATTACAAAGGTATCTATGTTGAGAAGCTCTCCGATGCTACCTTTACAGACGTAGTTTTCTCGAGTAATGGATCCAGCTCCTTCTGGAACGATACATGGAACAGCGGGGCAGATATCAATTTGAAGGGCATGGAGTTATACCAGAACCTCGTCTTTAACAATCTTACTGTTACGAACAACGGATTGACCTTCAAAGAGGGTGCGGGGATGATGATCAAAGCGCGAGGGACGGGAGCCGATAACGGAGGTAGTGGAGATTATGCGCTGCATCCTGCCACACTCAACAACGTGACAATTAACGGTGGAACATTTACAGGCAACGAACGCGGAGTTCGATTTGGTGAACCTGGCAAAGGCAACACAACCCCGACAAATGTCGCCATCCATAACGCCACTATCTCTGGAAACAACAAAACCTATTCTGGTACTGATGGGTCAGCCTATGGTGGAGTTGTTAACCAGACTACGGCGATGACCGATGCAATGCGGAACTGGTGGGGACATGCAAGCGGTCCCGCTGATCCCAAACCGTTGCCTAATACTCCAGACTACAACAACCCAACCGGTCTTGGAGATTCTGCTACCAGTTACGTCGATTACAAACCGTGGTACATTAATCCATCGATGGATAGTCTTTCTACGGATACCATCTGGGCATCAAAGATTGGCAATGGTACCATCACTCCATCCGGATCGGTGAGTGTGAATTATGGGGGGAATCAAACGTTCACGATTGCGCCGACCTTAGGACATCACATCGACAGTGTTGTTGTAGATGGTCTGAATCAAGGTGCTATATCCAGTTATCCATTCACTAATGTTACTTTAAACCATACCATAATCGCGTATTTCTCGATAAATACTTTTACCATCGATGCGTCAAAGATTGGCAATGGTACCATCACCCCATCAGGATCGGTGGGTGTGAATTATGGAGGGAATCAAACGTTTACGATTGCGCCGACCTTAGGACATCACATCGACAGTGTTGTTGTAGATGGTGTGAATCAAGGTGCTATACCCAGTTATCCATTCACTAATGTTACTTTGAACCATACCATAATCGCATACTTCTCGATTAATACATACACATTGAATGTCACGATTCTTGGTAGTGGTACTGTTACAAAGATTCCAGATCAGACTACTTATGATCATGGAAGCGGTGTGCAATTGAGTGCAACACCTTTAAATCTTAGTTGGAAGTTTGTTAAATGGACGGGCGATATTAATTCTAATTCCAATCCGATAACTATCGCGATGGATGTAAATAAAAATATCACTGCAACTTTTGATCGCGATTCTGCTTATTTGGTAATGTACCGTAGCTTCATGCCCGAAAGCATCGCCCTTGATAGAAACAATAAAGGTGTGCTCAACAGATACGTTCAGAGAATTCCCGATAAAGTGGAATTCTCTGCTAAGTTCACCAATCAAACGGGTAAAAAAGCGTATTTCCTGAGAATAAATTTCCGTGTTCCAATCTATCGCAACGATCCAGTATTCCCATTGATAATAAACCCTTCTCCAACAACAATGACTATTGGATCCACCAACAAGCAAATCGACCTGACTTGGGCAGATAGTATAAATAATGGTGGTATTGTAACGATATCTGGCTGGGGAAGAAAGGGGAAGCCACAAACAGCAAGTTATTTCTTCAGAAAAGCAAATTCCTCAATCGATGTAACCCTACCCGCAGAATTTGCAATGAACCAGCTTCACTATCCAATGCCAAACCGAGTGAATGCACTACTTGAGACGTTCAATGGATATGGAATTAATGGTTTTATTGTTGGTAAGGATCGCAAGTTGGGTCTTGTTGATAGCTCCAAATATTATGGGTGGTTCCAGACACTGAAATATACAGATGTATTGAAAACACTTATTGTGAAACAAAACATGCAGATGCATTATCAAACTGCACGTGGCTTCGATGAATTCATTAATGGACGGAAGATAGTAAGGAAGCAAAAATTATTACTGCCAACAAGATACAATAATGTACTTCTTGCCGATATGATTGCGTTAAGGACGAATATTACTGCGAGCGATCTGGGAATAACGCCCCGCGGCTTGGGTGATTTGATTTATGATGACGGCACGAACAATCCGTTGAATGATAATACGGTGAGAGAAATTGCCGCATATGTTGATGCGATAATGATGGGCCAATACATTAAATCATCCAGTAGTAGAGTATTCGCTCCAACGAGTGTATTTGTTAATCTCTCTCAAACCATTCAACAAATAAACCGAGCGTTTGAGGGTAAACTTGATACAACGCACTTTGTAAACAGCTTGGTTTTTACAGGTGTTAAACAGTTAATCGATGTTTCATATTTGAGGGCAAATCCAAGCGCTATTCCTCCTATGATTATCCCGATGGAGAATATTGTTCCGCAGATACCAACTGCTTACGAATTGTATCAAAACTATCCGAATCCTTTCAATCCATCGACAACGATTCAATTTGATTTACCGGAAGAGGCTATGGTAACGATGAAGATTTACAATTTGCTAGGACAAGAAGTCGCAACACTTCTTGACCACCAGATGATGGACTACGGTGTGCAGGAAGTGGAGTTTGATGCAAGCGCATTACCGTCAGGTGTGTACTTCTACCGTTTGATTGCAAACGGTGTGGGCGATGATGAAGAAGGAGTTGTTGGTCAGACGTACACGAGCGTGAGGAAGATGATGCTGCTAAAGTAAAGACCTCTGTTCTTTCAAGTACAGAAAATAAATACCCCAGCTTGCAGTGCAGGTTGGGGTATTTTATGGCATATCTGGCATTACTGGGCATACTCACACTTGCAATGTGCGTGGAGATCGGAGATTCGATACTTGGATTATTAGGATACCATTGAAATACCATGTACATTGAATGTAGTTATATGAGTCAGAGACATTTTCCGTTAAGCTCTCCTTCAAAAACGCGTCACCATGTGTTCAATAACACAGAAATTGGAGATCAAAAAATGATCCAACTAGCCGATCAATGGAAATTTTATCAAGACAAGGATGGTCAATGGCAATGGCGGAAGTTCATCGCCAATAAAGTAGTGGCTGTTTCTTTCGATGGTTTTCCATCACGCAAGGAATGTATTTGGAATGCCGGACAGAGGGGCTATATTGCTCCTCCCCAAAAGGTAAAGTGAATCGCACATATTATCCATGTAAATATCTCCGCCTGATTGTGTGGATTAGCAAAGTAGGAGAAACGAGTAGGACAGAGCCCGCCAGAGGTCGATGACTCGAATCGTCGAGCGGGTAAACATTAGCTACCCTTCTAATAGTTTAATCTGAATTATACAGCTTCAGATAAAAAAATCCCGTCCTCTTTCGAGAACAGGATTTTCTTTTTGCTTAAAAAAGTTTTATTGAACTTTTGAAACGTTCGCCGCTTGTAATCCTTTCGGACCGTTCTCGATTTCAAATTCAACCTGATCGCCTTCGTTCAGCGACTTATATCCATCGCCGGCGATTGCTTTGAAGTGTACGAATACATCTTCGCCGCTTTGTCGTGAAATGAAACCATAACCTTTGGCTCCGTTGAACCATTTTACTGTACCCTTTTCCATGGTACTTATCCTTTCTTATCCGCCTGAGACGGACATTAATTTGGTGTTATCCCGTTTAGCTGGGACTGTTGTACGCCGAGACTTGGTGCTCTTAAAACATAAAATCGCTGTTCATGGCTTTCACAACACCATTCGCAGCGATTCAAACTTGCTGGCGACTTTCACCAAAAAAGGATGTTACGGTACATCAGCACAATCTTAAAAGCGTGGCATCATAGCTTTATAGCCGAAATGCCATCCCTTTTCCGAAGGTACGAAGTACTACTTCGTAGAATACTTCGTGTCGGGAAAACAACGGTGTACTGTTATTTGCATTTCCAAGATAATCATTCCATAAACCAATAGCAATATCTATAAAAAACAAATTTCGATGAAAATGTTTGAAAATCCTTAAAATAACTTGTATTTTATCAAAAGAAAGGAAAACCATATGCGTACCGCAGTTGTTCAAACAAATCCGGTTTTTAGTGAAGTCGAATTAAATATCAACACAGCATTATCAATGATGGAAAATGTTGATGCCGATCTTTATATCCTTACGGAACTGTTCAACACTGGATATAATTTTATTGATGAAAAAGAAGTTACCCGGTTAGCAGAAACATCCTCAGGTAAAACATTTCAGATGATGGCAAAGTTTGCCCGAAAGAAATCGCGCTATGTTGTTTATGGATTTGTCGAGGATGCCGGCAAGCTTTACAACTCATGTGCATTAGTCGGACCGCAAGGTTTGGTTGGTTTGTATCGAAAGGTGCATTTATTTTACAGAGAAAAACTTTTTTTCACCGCAGGCAATCTTGGCTTTCCCATTTTCGATCTTCCTATCGGGAAAATTGGCATTATGATTTGCTTCGATTGGATTTATCCTGAAGCTGCTCGAACGCTTGCGCTTAAAGGTGCCCAGCTTATTGCACATCCTTCTAATCTTGTTCTTCCCTACTGCCCCGACGCGATGATAACAAGATGCTTGGAGAACCGGGTTTTTACGGTTACCGCTGATAGAGTTGGTATTGAAGATCGCGGCGGCATAAATTTAAAGTTTATCGGGACAAGTGAAATTGTTTCGCCGCGCGGAGAAATCCTTGTTCGAATGAGTTCTGATAAGCCCGGTATTGAAGTTGCTGAAGTCGATCTTTCGCTGGCGGATAACAAGTTTGCTACGGAATACAATAACCTACTTGAAGACAGGAAACCTCAATACTATTCGACTTGACTTTCTTAAAATTCTTTCGTAACATCTTGCCGAGTTGAATCTCTAATTAACTGTTTTAACAACATTTTTTGGAGTATATATGAATAAAAAATTGTGGATTGGGTTCATCGTAATCTTTATCGCGATGGCAGTGTTGAATATGATCATTCACGGTTTTATTCTATCTTCTACGTATCAAACCGATGAGGTTAGTAAGATCATGCGGCCCGCGTCTGAAATGAACAGCATGATGTGGATTTATTATGTTGTTTATATTATTCAGGCGTTCTTTTTTACTTTCTTTTTTTCGAAAGGATATGAAGGGAAAGGAATAATGGAAGGAGTACGGTATGGATTATACATGGGACTTCTGATGGCAACACCCATGGCGTATGCCTCTTACGCAATGTATCCGATGCCCTATTCGTTGGCTTTGCAATGGTTTATTTACGGCATAATCCAGTACATCATTCTTGGTGTAATAATTGCGCTGGTTTACAAAAATAAACCGGCAGCAACACCCGCTCCGTAATTTCTAATAAATTCTAAAAAGGCGCTCCTCTGGTGCTAAAGAAGGGCGCCTTTTCTTATTTTAGGAATGTCAGGTTTACGGATGTTGAAAAACATTTTAAGGATAGAGCTTATGTTTGTATTTTGTGAAGTTATTCTCTACATTCAATCTACTTAGACCATAAACTATTTTAACGCTGTTCATGTATTGGAGAATATACTATGGATCAGCTTTCTAATCTACAAGCAGAAAACCTTCGGCTTCGGAAAGCGATTGATGAGCTGTCAATCCTTAATGATTTAGCGCGCGTTATTAGCTCCACGATGAGTCTTGATGTCATTATCGAGAATGTCATTAAACGCTCGGTGAAAGCGGTTCACTGCCAGCAAGGCATGATAACGCTGGTTGATGAAGTCTCGCCCACCTCGATGTTTACTCTCATTCGTACTATCGATTCAAGCTCCAACCACCAGCAGTTCCATCTTAACCAAAACATTCTAGGATGGATGATGATCAATAAGAAACCGCTGGTCTCTAATAATTTTCCTACCGATGAAAGATTTTCAGGAGTAAAAATTGAAGGAGATATTCATTCGCTCCTTTGTGTTCCCCTACTTGCTAAGAATAAATTAATCGGCATCATGGCAGTTTTCAATAAAAAAGAAAAGGGAAAGTTTTTTACTGATGATGACGCTCGGCTTCTGTCTATCGTCGCCGGACAATCTGGACAGGTGCTGGAGAATGCACGCCTCTACGAACAGGAACAAAAAAGAATGGCGATGGAAAAGGAGCTTATAGCCGCGCGTGAAGTGCAGATGAACCTACTGCCGAAGCAACTACCGAACGTATCAAATTTCGATTTTGCTGCGAGAACAATCCCTGCAAAAGAAATCGGCGGTGATTTTTACGACATCATAAAAGTGGAAAATCTATCTTACGAAATCATTGTCGCTGATGTTGCGGGAAAGGGTTTACCCGCGGCGTTACTTGCAACGCTCGCAAAAGGTATTCTGTGTGCGCAAGTCATGCAGCACGGCTCTCTTCAAACACAATTAAAACAAAGCAATACCATTCTGCGCAGCAGCATTCCACATAAATCATTCATCACGCTTTTACTTGCCTATATCTTACCTGAATCAAGAACTGTCACTATCGCAAATGCCGGACACTGTTACCCGCTACTTTATCATAATGATCGGAGAATTGTGGAGACCTTAACGATCAAGGGCATGGCGCTCAATATTTCGGACAATTTGCAGTGTGAGGAACGAACTATCACAATGCAGCCAAACGATTGTCTTGTATTATACAGTGATGGTGTTGACGACGCTCAGAATATTACACAAGAGTTTTATGGAACCGAACGCATGGTGAATATTATACAATCTTGCGCACAGGATTCTGCTGATGCGATTCTTCAAAAGATTATTGATGAAATTGAATTTTTTTCAAAAGGTGTTTCGCAATTTGATGATATAACATTGCTCGTTTTAAAAGCACGCTGATAAGTTTATTAAAACATTGAGTCATTAAATCAATGTTTAAATTAATTAATCGATCAATTCTTAGTCCATTAAAACTGAAAGGTCAAAACATGAAGACAATGGTCAATCTAACAGAAAAAGATTTGCCAATACGATGGTATAATATTATTCCAGATTTACCCGAGCCGCTGCCGCCGCCGTTAGATCCAAAAGAAGGACCGTCGCGGATCCAGAATTTACCAAACCTAATGATTGGAGAATGCCTGAAGCAGGAATTCTCACAGGAAAATTGGATAGATATACCCGGCGGCATCTTAGATCTTTTTATGAAAGCCGGCAGACCCCGCCCTCTTTTCAGAGCAACAAATCTTGAGAAGCGACTT
>CAYGZC010000106.1:0-8017 GCA_964354225.1 uncultured Chlorobiaceae bacterium
ATCCCAGCCATTTACATGACCTTCCTCGACCAACTGTAAAAGTCGCCGCTTACTCATAACAGTATAACTGAGATTCAATCGTGCAAATTCTATTTGCTGCGGATGAAATATTCCAAGCTGATCGATAAACCAATCGTACAACGGGCGATGATCTTCGAACTCAAGTGTACAGATTGATTGTGTGATCCGCTCGATTGAATCGCTTTGTCCATGTGCCCAATCATACATCGGATAAATGCACCACTTGTCTCCAGTCCGATGATGAGTTGCGCGTAAGATGCGGTACATGACTGGGTCACGCATGTTCAGATTGGGAGATGCCATATCGATTTTTGCGCGAAGAGTTCGCGAGCCATCTGGAAATTCACCATCGCGCATCCGGTTAAATAAATCCAAATTTTCTTCGATAGACCTTGAACGGTATGGACTTTTTTTGCCGGGTGCAGTCAGCGTACCTCTATGTTCACGGATCTCATCCGCAGTCAAGTCGCAGACGTATGCCTTCCCTTTCTTAATCAACTGGATGGCATACTCAAAGAGTTGATCAAAATAATCAGAAGCATAATATTCTTTGTCTTCCCAATTGAATCCTAACCATCTAACATCTTCTTTAATGGATTGAACATACTCCATTTCTTCTTTGGTTGGATTTGTATCGTCAAATCTAAGATTACACGTTCCATTATAATCCCTTGCGATACCGAAATTCAAACAAATAGATTTTGCATGCCCGATGTGCAAATAACCATTTGGCTCAGGCGGAAAACGAGTATGAATTCTGTCGCCATGCTTACCAGTTTTTAAATCTTCGTCTATAATTTCACGGATAAAGTTTACCGGTTTTGCCGGTACGCCGCTTTGATTCTTATCCTCTGACTTTTGTTTGTTCTTTGTTTCCATTATTTAATTTTATCGATAGCTATTTGGATTCTTTTTACAACTTCTTCTTTGCCAAGTATGAATAAGATATCAAACAAACCCGGTCCGCCGCTCACGCCGGTGACGGCTAATCTGACAGCGTGTATGAGTGGACCATTCCCAATGTTAAGCGACTGTGCTGTTTCATGGAGAGTCGACTCGTAATCTTTTTTCCCTGGATTTATTAGCTCTTGAAATTTATCAGATAATTTCTTCAATTGAGAAGGAGTATCCGTTGTCCAATTTTTTCTTTTTGCACCAGCATCGTACCCGACAGGCGGCTCAAAGAAGTATGGACTTTTTTCAAGAAAATCCTTCATGAATGATACTCTCGGTCGCATCGCTTCAATTATTTTCAGTAATCTATCGTCATCATAATGAATATCTTTGTACTTAGATTGATGAAGCTCCACCTTCAACATCTTCAGCACTTCGATATCCGGTTTCTTCCGAAGATGCTCGAAGTTCAGCCAGTTCAATTTATCAAGCTCGAAGACTGCACCGGCTTTATTTACACCTTCTAACGAGAACTGTTCGACTAAGTCATTCAAATAAAAAAACTCTTGCTCAGTACCGGGATTCCATCCGAGCATTGCAACAAAATTGATGAGAGCTTCCTTCAAATATCCTTTTGCCCGATAATCCTCAACTGCAACATCACCTTGCCGCTTGCTTAGTTTTGATTTATCCGGATTCAGCAAAAGCGGAAGATGAGCAAAGATTGGTTTCTCCCATCCAAAAGCATCGTATAATAAAATATGCTTCGGTGTGGATGGCAGCCATTCTTCACCTCGAATTACATGACTGATTTCCATGAGATGGTCGTCTACAACGTTCGCTAAATGATATGTTGGGTATCCATCGCTTTTAATCAAAACCTGATCATCCATTAGGTTGCTGTCAAATTCAACCCGACCGCGAATGGCATCTTCAACAATTATGGTTTGATTCTCTTCCATATTAAGGCGAATAATATGTGGAATTCCACTTTTAAGCTTCTTGCCGATTTCAGAACTAGGAAGATTTAGACAATGTTTATCGTATTTTGTTTGTAGTACCGACTTCTTTTGTTGCTCTCTCAGCTCATTGATTCTCTCTGTTGTGCAAAAGCAATAATATGCTTTTTTCTTCTCGATAAGCAGTTGGATGTGAGTCTTGTAAATCTCCAAGCGCTCGGATTGGAGATAGGGTCCAAAGCTTCCACCTGCACTGGGGCCTTCGTTATATTCCAATCCACACCAATGTAATGTATCGATAAGACTTTCTGTTGCACCTTTAACATAACGGGCTTGGTCTGTATCTTCGATGCGCAGGACGAACGTTCCATTGTTCTTCCTCGCAAACAAATAATTGTACAACGCCGTCCTCAAGCCACCTACGTGTAAATAACCCGTGGGACTTGGTGCAAAACGGACACGTATTTGATTATGATAACTCATAGAATAAAAAAATCCCCAACGATGGGGACAGTATAATAAATTGAAGTACTACCGTTGGATAATGAAGATAGCACTATATTTGTAAAAAATCAAGGTAAATACATAAATAATAGCTACAGAATCGTGGTGGGTTTTGTATAAGAAGATAGACTGCGCTTCTAAAGAAGCTTCGTCGATCATGCCTACCAAACGAAGTTGAGCAAAGCGAAACGTAGTTTATGCCTGCCAAACGAAGTTGAGCAAATCGAAACGTAGTTTATGCCAACCAAACGAAGTTCCGCTTTAGAGGAACGTAGTTTGGCGGAGAGGGAGACTAACTACGCTCCATTCGGAGCTTCGTCAGTTAATATCCTTTTCTTTAGGATTGCTTTACCCGATCCAGTTTTAAAATAACGCTCTAGCTCTCTCGCTTTCTTTTCATTGCTTACAGCAACATAGGCAATAATGTCAAAAGGTCGGTACCCTTTTGTAGACTGAACAAGTCCCTTATTGTGTTCTAATAATCTCCTCTGTAAATCATTGGTCGATCCAATATAAATAAATTGTTTTATTATACTCTTCAATATGTAAACATACCATTGAGGCATTTATCGTATATGGTCTTACTTTATAATTGCCTGCACTTCTAAAGAACCTTCGTCAGTTTGGCTCGCCAAACGAAGTTGAGCAAAGCGAAGTCCGATGTTTGCTTGCCAAACGAAGTTGAGCGAAGCGAAGTCCGATGTTTGCTTGCCAAACGAAGTTGAACGAAGCGAAACGTAGTTTGGCGGAGAGGGAGAGATTTGAACTCTCGGTACAAGTTGACCCCGTACGGCGGTTTAGCAAACCGCTGGTTTCAGCCACTCACCCACCTCTCCATGAATGATAACTCAAATTATTGTGAATAAATGTACTAATTTACAAGTTGAGTTGCAAGGTCATTTTATTCGATATTAGTTTAACCACTTCCAAATTAAAATCATTATTCTTCCTGAAATGATTATCACTTTCAGCAGATGAAGTAAAATCACCCCAAGCAGTCCCGGTATCGACATCTGAAATTTTTTTCTTTTTGTATTTCGTTTCATAATACTAAATCCTTTAGAAATAGAAAAGGCAACCTCGAAGCCCGTAACTTCTTCAAAGTTGCCTGAACAATATTTTTGTTACGGGATGAGGTTTATTAAAACCTCACACCCCATAATCAGTTGGAGGGTAAATCCCACTGTCAAGTGGTAGACAGATGGATTAAGTTATTAAATTACCTCCTCTTATTTGGCTTACGAAAAACTTCTTTAATTCTATCTCCCACCTTTGGATCTTCGCCATACTTTTGTCGAAGGTATAAGGCCCCTTCGCTTCTACATTTCCTCTCTAATTCCCATAGTCTGGCTGGGTTGAGATGTTTTCTTGGATATTTAGATTTAAGGAAATTTGCTGCTTCGATTTTCCAGCGTTTCGTTCTCGATAGCCCTTTACTGAACTCCCCGCATAATTCTATCAATCTCGGAATTAAGATTTCCCCTTCATACTTCTTGAATTCCTTCGGTGATAATGCAGCAACCTTAACCAATTCTTTTTCTTCAGGATAATGTTCGATACCATATTCACCTTCCAACTTTTCTACTAAATGTTTTGCTCTTTCTGAAAGTCGCTGTTTCCAAATCCATCTTAACCCATTAATATGCGATTTACGATAATCTTCAAGCTTATCTTTAGTAAAATGTTCCTTAGCAAATTCAAGAAATTTATCCTTTACAAAATATGGCTTAAACCTTATCAATAATTCTGAGAATGAAATACCAACGTACACATGTAATTTGGGATCGTTAGGATGATGCATTGTACCCAAAGCATTTTGGACAATATTAATAAAAATCTCATCTGATGATTTGTTCAAATCAATTGCAATCTTTCCAAGGTAGTTCTGTATATCAATCGGAAGCCATTCTTTTGTTGCAAGAATTTGTTTGCTTACCTGTTCTATTTTATCCTCTTGGTTTTTCTGTCTTCTTTCTAATATTTCAACGATCTCATCAAATTTATCCATTTTGATTTAACTAAATAAAAATCCTCCACTCGCTTCCGAACCGATTATAATTATTAATCAGCTTCAAGTGAAAAAAATTAGCGGATTGAAATATTTTGTATTTATATACAATCACATTACTCTCATAAATTTATTGGTATTACCTACAGTACTTATTAATAATTTCATAAGCACTTGGATCTCCCAGTTCCCCCGCCTTATTCCAATCTAAACAAGCTCCATTTACATCCCCCAAAATTAATTTGGTAATTCCACGATTATAATATGCAGCTCCATCATTAGGATTAATCCTAATTGCTTCGTTGTGATCTCGTAATGCACTTCTATATTCTTCTATTCTCAACTTTGCAATCCCACGATTTATATATGCCTTGGCAAAATTCGGATCGATCCCAATTGCTTTGTTGTAATCTTGAATTGCACCTTTATAGTCTTCTAAATCCATTTTTGCAATCCCGCGATTATTATATGCCTCTGCATAATTCGGATTTAGTTTTATTGCTTTATTGAAATCTTGAATTGCGCCTCTATATTCCTCTAATTTATACTTTGAAATTCCACGATTTATAAATGCTTTTTCAAAATTCGGATTAATCTCAATTGCTTTGTTATAATCTTTAATTGCGTCTCTGCAGTCGTCTAAATCACCCTTCGCAGTTCCACGATTAAAATATGCATATGCAAAATTCGGGTTAATCTCGATCGCTCTGTTATAATCTTTAATTGCACCTCTAAGGTCTTCCAATTTATACTTTGCAACTCCGCGGTTAGAATATGCATCTGCATAATTCAGGTTAATCTCAATTGCTTTATTGAAATCTTGGATTGCGCCTTTGTAATCTTCTAAATTACCCTTTGTAATCCCACGATTATTATATGTATTTGCAACATCAGGATATTTTTCAATAAATTGTGAGAAATATTTTAAAGCTTCTTCATAATCACCTCTATCATGAGCTCGAAACCCTTTGTCGAAAAGTTCGAAACCTTTATATTCGTCATCTTTTGTATATGAACTAATTTCAACAGTTAAAACATCATCAATAGGAATAGCAAAATTTATATTTTGCCCTTCCTTCACGGTAAATGTACTTATACCTATTAGCTCCCCTTTATCGTTCAGAACCGCACCTCCGCTGCTGCCAGAAGAGATGCTTGCAGTTATTTGAATAAAATTTCTCTTAAGTTCATCATAGCTTCTCAAACCGCTTATTATCCCTTCAGAAATTGTATTTTCAAATCCCATTGGACTTCCTATTGCATAAACCCTCTGCCCAATTTTTAGAGTCTTTGAATCACCGATTTTTATTGCTGGGAACTTTTTCCCTTTAATTTTAAGAATTAATATATCTTTCTCTACATCAATACCTATTATATCAACATAAGGGATAATCTCTTTACCATGTAATATTTCAAGTCTTTCGCAACCGGAGAGAACGTGGTAATTGGTTACTACATAACCTTTATCGTTAAGAACAACACCGCTTCCTTGCTTTGTTAGTGAATCATTATAATCATAAGCATGAATTATGACCACCGCATAAGAAACTTTCTCATAAATCTTTTCTGCTGATAAAGATTGACTATAAGAATCAGGACAGTAAATAAAAAGAAAGGAGAGTAAGCAAATATTTAATCTGAAATAAAAGTTTTGGAAAACTTTTCTTATAACGAACCGATAATTTGCAGCCACATATTTTTTTCTCATATTAACCCCTGCAAAAATTCCCTCTGCTTGTGCTGACACGCCACACCAATAGCTTTCTTTTCAAAGACACAAACAGAGGGTAAGATGGTTTCTTGTTTCATAGCGTTTCTGTCAGAGTTTGAACTCCTCAGAATGTACTAATATCCTGAAAGTAAATCAATTCAATTAATATCCGCAAGTAAACGACACTCAGAAATGAAACCCATACTCGCTCAACTCTTTGCGATATTTCTTCTACCGCTTTATGTTTACCTCTTCTCGAAACTCAACTGTCGGTTCGTAGATTACTAATTTACCCGTCCAATGTGGTCGTTGATTCGGGATAAAAATTATTTTAAGTGAATCATACAACCACTCAGTCGTAATAGTATCCTCTACCGAATGAGCATACTGGCTTCTTATTGATTTCTCAAGATTATGATATTCAACGTCGAGCATTTGGCTGTATCGGGCGAGGAATGTTTTTAACTTTCCTTCAACAAATTTAAAACGCACCTGTGTAAGGTTGTGTAAGCTGCCTTTCCTTTCGGAATCGGTTAATCTCCACAGACAAGTATCCTCGTTTCCCGATGATTGTTGACACGCTAAATCAGATATCCTTGCTTTCAGTTCTTCCTTTGTCAGATTTAATTGGATATTGGCAAATCTGAGAGTTGATGGTGATATTCTTCGTTTATCCGAGCCACCCTTGCTGCAGGAGTATATTATTAAAAGCACAAAACAAAATATGAAAGGAATGATTATTTTCATCATTCACTCCCCAACTACTTGCCTACCTTTTGCTTTGCCTCCTTAAACTTTCGAAGCTGCTTCCAGTATTGATCATTATTCGGCTTTTTATTAACAAGCTCTGCCTCAATTGTAATTGCTTCGTCATAATTGCCAAGCCGGAAATAACACTCAGCCATTGTATCCATGTAAGATAATTTATCAGGGGCAAGTTTAGTTGCCCGTTTGGCAAGCTCTAATGCTCGCTCACGGTCCATATTGTTTGTTACAAGTATCCACGCGATATCGTTCAATAATTTTGGATCATCCGGTTTTGCCCGCAGCGAATTATTCATCGATTCGGTTAAACGTTTTTTTTCTTGATCTGCCCGGATAAACTTCCTATCTTGATTCAGTTTTTCAATCAGTGCTAATCGTGCCTCAAATGAAAATGTTTCTTGCCATAGTGTATAAATCCTCCGCAGCTCGACCAATGGCAACGAGTCATCATCAACTCTGATATCTATGTAACGATCATTATAGCCGCCGTAACCACCATTCTCGCGCACAACGAGCAGCGCGGCAGATTGCCTGCCGCGTCTATCACCGCCGGCTTTCTCTGCAGCATCGAGTGCGTTTAGCATACGATTGGCAAGCTCACCAGATGAAATTTCAAAAGTTAGCGCCATCGCTCTGATAACTTCCACACCTGCCAAGATATTTCCTTGCACGGTATATCCGTTACCAGAAATATTTCCTGCATACGGCAAACATTCTGAGCCGGTAAACGCAAAAGCGTTACCGTGAGCATCGACTATCCCTAATTGTCTGTGCGAGAGATTCGTATCACTTTCGATCAACCTCTCAACCGTTTGGCGTGCATCCAAACCATTTTCCAGTAACTCTAATCCTCGTGGACCGAAAGTCGTATTGGCTAAAGCCTGCGTAGCAATCGCACCAACGCCGGCTTTTGCATAAGGCACAACTGCGCCAACACCAAGAAATTTAGATTGGACTGCGACACCTAATTCACCTGTCAGTGAATCGTATGCAACAATCGAATATGTCGATACAAGCGAAGATGTTTCCTTGGGTTGGGCTGAGAGAATCAGTGAGCAAATAAATATTAAAAATAATATTGATTTAGTCATTGTAGTATTATGAGATAATTGTACATTGTTTCCCCGATAGAGCAGAAACGACCGTAATAACTTT
>CAYGZC010000107.1:0-1645 GCA_964354225.1 uncultured Chlorobiaceae bacterium
AGTGGTTGCGGCGGCACTCAATATGGCTGTTGTTCGGATGGCACCACCGCAAAAATAGATGCCGACGGAACAAACTGTAGCGATTATGTGGCCCCGTGTAGTACTAGTACCTACGGGTGCTGCACGGATGGAATAACCGCAAGGGTGAACGCCGTAGGAAGTAACTGTAGTGATTATTGCGGCAAAAGCACCTATGGATGCTGTGACGACGGCATCTCTTCCAAACAAGATGCCGACGGATCAAATTGTATTTCTAAAACTAATACTAATACTACTACTACTAGTTCGACTTAAAATATGAAAAACAATAAAATAAAACTAAATAATTAATTATTATAATAATAATACATAATTATTTTCAAAACTCTACAAAAATACTTCCCCATTATATATCGTCTTCTCCACATACCATGTTGACCGCATTAGCAGTTTGGTCCAAAATGGCATCCGCCTCGGCCGCGTTGTTCGCCGTAATGGTAGAAATGTTCGAAACAAGAATTAACTTAAGACCTTCCATTTTCGAGCCACTCTCACTTAACCAAACACGATTCTTATATCGGTCTTGGCGGTAGTGTTTTGCAATTTCCTTCTTCGGTACTGAAGCCATGTAGTTCGCGGTAAACTTCTTGTACATCGGACGCATCATTGCAAAGGAAACGGTATCAGCGCGGTTGCCCGTATCAATAAACGACTCCCTCAAAAACATCGAAATACTATCCTGCGCATCCCTATAATCCGTGGAATCCTTTAAAACAATCGGGCAGTCTACCACTTTACCATTCGTCACAAAGACTCGTTTCACCAACATACTCATAAATACTTGAGCCAATCTTGGAAGCTTTTCTTTGAGATTCTTGTCTTTCGGGAAAACAAATTGTCGTTCGGTTGGATCGGATACGACTTCCGATTCGTCTACAAACTTGGACTTGAACCCAACCTGACGAATACGTCTCCAGGTGCCATCATCATTGCTTTCAATTTTAAACTCGCTATTCGTACAAACCACCAAGTTAAACTGAGGCGTAAAAGTCTCACTTTCCATGTACAAAGCACGGCCTTGTATGGGGTCCCCACCCGTCAACTCTTTCATGATACCCTCGTTAATTTTGGTATCCTTAGAAGGTTCCTGCATGACCGCATAGCGAACTCCTTTCAGTTGAACAATTTCAGAAGAAGTTCCTCCAATGGCAGTTCGCTTATCCGTGATCAAATTAATAGGAACGGTGCCCTTGTAGTCTCCTAAGGCACGAGACATCAAATCCGTTAAAATAGATTTACCATTGCTTCCCGTGCCAAAGTAAATGTTAAAGGTCTGGTTCAACGAAGTCCCAATTAAACAAGAAGCCAAATGGTCCCACATGTAACGATTGACAGACTCAATGGGAAATAACTTTTTCATCAAGTCCAAAACCTCCAAACTAGTAGCCACCATTTCAGGATCATTCTCATCAAACTCGACATAATTAATTCCGGTTGACATCGTAATGTAGTCTTCTGGGGTACCAGGTCGAAATGTTTTGGTTTCAAAGTCAATCACTCCATTCTTAAAGCCCAGTAACATCGTCTTACTATCCACCTTGGAAAGAAACTCCTTATTGTAAAAGAGTTCCATCGCTTCACGCATTATGTGATCTTTCTCATTCGT
>CAYGZC010000108.1:0-1932 GCA_964354225.1 uncultured Chlorobiaceae bacterium
TGATAAAGCCGAATTCTGGAAAGATGCCGCCAAATATGCTCAACATACTATCAGTTATCTGAGTCAGCACTTTGGTGTGTACACATATCCGAATTGTTTTGTCGTTGAAGGTGTAGTCGGCGGCGGAATGGAATATCCCGGTATAACTTTCATCGGACATTATGGTGAAAAAAATTACCATTCACCGTTCGGGGTGATTACGCATGAAGTTGCACATAACTGGTATCCAATGATGGTCGGAACGAACGAAACATATTATGCTTTTATGGATGAAGGTTTTACAACTTTTTTAACCGCGCTTGCTACCGAAGATTATTTTGGCCGATATAATAATTCGTTCGAATGGACCGAGTGGTATCAGAAATTTTTCTGTTTCGCGAACGATGATGAGCGACAAGGAATCCAGCGTAATAGTCTCCAACTTGCTAAGTCAGGTTATGAAGAACCGATTGCTACACATTCATTCCGGTTTGAACAAGGACAAGCGGGTACATCCATATATTCGAAGACTGGCGCAGTTCTTTTTATGCTGCAATATGTTTTGGGTGATTCAGTTTTTGAATCCGTCATGAAAGAATATTTCAACAGATGGAAGTCCAAACATCCTTACCCTGAAGATTTTTATGCCGTTGTACAAGAAGTTAGCGGCAACCGCGATATGAAATGGTTCTTCGATGAGTGGTTCAATCGAACTGCCACCTGCGATTACGGTATTTGTAAATTTGATTATGACGAAGTTAAAAAAGAAAGTCAAATAATTTACAGAACAAAACTTAAAGTCCGTCGTTATCAATCGGCAATTATGCCGGTGGATGTGCAGATCAAAATGGAAAACGGTAACCGAACAACCATCTGGTTCCCGATTGATAAGTGGCAGAATGCAGAAGTTGAAAGAGATACAATTATTGATCTGCCATCGAAACCAACGGAAGCGGAATTGAATCCAGACGGTCGGATACTCGACATCAATAGGTTAAATAATCGACGACTCTTTCCAAAGGTTGATGTAAGATTCGACAATACGGTATTTGATGTAACCCCCATCGACGCTTATTTAATAAAATGGCGTCCATCCATTTGGTTTACCAATCAGGGTGGTTGGAACTTCGGTTACAAAATCAAAGGAAGCTATCTTGAAGATCAGTATTCAGCTAACCTTTGGCAAGCTTTCAATACTCGCGATAACACTTTCGATCACGACCTAACATTATCCCACAATACTTATACCATCACACCTTTGAGCAACATTGATGTCAGATGGTATCGGGTTGAAGGAAGAAAAGGAGCTACGATATCGCTGCAAAAACAACTACGACGACATTATTCTTATCCTCCCTACCATACATTTAGATTGACTTATTCATATTCACGACTGATTGATAAAAATTATCTTTGGCATCCGGAAACATGGCAGGATGGAAAGCTCCATAGATTTATAGTCGGATATTATTATTACAACCGAGGAAGTTTCTGGAATGTTAACGCATCGGCATCGGTGGAAGCTTCAAGCTCACTTTTTGGGCGGAGCGATTTTCAATATTCAAAACGAACGTTTCAGATAAGATCGAATCTCAATATGCCAGGCGGCTGGGATTTGGCGCTGCGGTTCTATAACGGAATCGGTTATGGAGATATTCCAAACCAGACGAAATATTATTTCTCAAGTTCTTCACCGCTTGAACAGATGAACGAGCCGCTATTACGAAGCGAAGGTCCTCTTCCTCCAAAACCAAGAGATCATTCTTTATCTCCCGGTGGTGGCTATATGAGAGGTTACTATCGGTGGCTTGCATTAGGCGATAAGATTGATGCTATCAATGCAGAAGCTCGTTTCTCGTCGCTGATACCGTTCGTCAACGTGAATGTTCCAGTTTTGAATTATCTGATGAATTATGTTAACAGCTCACTCTTCTTTGATGCGGGGCGGATTTC
>CAYGZC010000109.1:0-7086 GCA_964354225.1 uncultured Chlorobiaceae bacterium
TTCGGCTAAGTTGGTGTTGACCTCGCGGCTCAGGTCGAACAGCACGGCAATCGCCTGCGGTGTATTGAAGTCATCATCCATCGCATCGAGAAATGATTTTTTAAATCCTGCCAAATCAATGAAGCTTGAATCCTTTGCAACCAATCCCCCATCTTCCAATTTTCTTATCTTCCCAACTTCATCTTTAAGATTTCTTACCGTATTTAATAATTTTTCCAACCCCTTCGCCGCGCCTTCCAATGCTTCATCGCTAAAATCCAGTGTACTGCGATAATGACTTTGAAGAATGAAGAACCGCACAACGAGCGGAGAATATTTCTTAAACGCATCTTTCAGATTGATCACGTTACCAAGCGACTTTCCCATTTTCTGTCCGCCAACGGTAACCATGTTGTTGTGAATCCAATATTTTACAAATTGTTTTCCTGTTGAGCATTCGCTTTGAGCAATCTCACATTCGTGATGCGGGAATTGATTTTCCATACCACCGCCGTGAATATCGATCCCGCCTTCTGGCGGGACACCCAAATATTTCATCGACATTGCCGAGCATTCAAGATGCCAGCCGGGGAAACCCATGCCCCATGGGCTTAGCCACTGCATAATGTGCCCCGGTTTAGCTTTTTTCCACAAAGCAAAATCTGCAGGATTCTTTTTCTCGGGATTCACTTCAACCCGCGCACCCGCTTCCATCTCTTCAAGCGGACGGTGAGATAGTTTGCCATACTCTTTAAACTTTGTAACATCAAAATAGACTGAACCGTTTTTCTCGTATGCATATCCTTTCTTTACTAAGCTCTGAACAATCTCGATTTGCTCGATGATATGTCCGGTGGCACGCGGTGATATATCTGGCCGAACTATACCAAGCGCATCCATATCCTCGAAGTAGCTTTTTGTATACATCTCAACAATCTGCATCGGATGCACGCGGTCTTTCTTCGATTGTTTTTCGATTTTATCTTCGCCTTCGTCAGCATCGTCAGTTAAATGACCGACATCGGTAATGTTTTGCACGTAGAGTGTTTTGTATCCAAGATAGCGGAGATACCGTACGATAACATCGAATGACACATAACTCTTAGCATGTCCAATGTGTGAGTGTCCATAGACAGTTGGTCCACAAACGTACATTCCTATCCTTCCTTCAACGAGAGGTTTGAATTCTTCCTTCTGGCGAGTGAGTGTGTTATAGAGTTTAAGTGACATAGTTTACCTTGTTATTCCACACTGATTTAAAATATACGTATAATCGAACGCAATTTCCCTCAGGCGCTCGTAGCGGCCCGACGCACCACCGTGTCCCGCGCCCATGTTTACTTTGAGCAGAATGATGTTGTTATCAGTCTTCATCGCTCGAAGCTTTGCAACCCACTTCGTTCCTTCCCAATAATTTACGCGAGGATCGTTGAACCCGACTTTTACAAGAATATTCGGATAGTTTCGGGCTTTTACGTTTACATATGGATCATAAGATTTCATGTAATCATAGTAAATCTTCTCATTCGGATTGCCCCACTCGAGATATTCCTGTGCAGTGTACATGAGACCTGCATCGAGCATTGTATTCAATGCATCGACAAAAGGAACGCTTGCAATTACCGCTTTGAATAAATCGGGTCGCATCGTTGTGACCGCACCCATCAATAAACCACCCGCGCTTCCGCCAGAAATTGTAAGCTTATCCTTGCTTGTATATTTTTCTTTGACAAGGTGTTCCGCACATGCGATGAAATCAGTGAATGTATTTTTCTTTTTCAGCAGTTTACCGTCATCGTACCACTCACGTCCCATGTCGCCACCACCGCGGACATGTGCAAGTGCCACGATTACTCCGCGATCAAGGTAGCTTAGTCTGCTCGAACTAAAAGTAGGTTGAGTGGGTGAACCGTAAGCACCATAACCAGTCATATGAAGCGGTGTATTACCATCAAATTTTACACCTTTCTTGTAGACGAGAGATATTGGCACTTCAGTTCCATCCTCCGCCTTTGCAAAAATCCTTTCCGATTGATATTGTGTGGGATCATACCCGCCAAGAACTTCCTGCTGCTTGATAAGTTTTCTTTCTTTCGTGTTCAGATCATAATCAAAGATAGATGCAGGCTGGACAAGAGATTGATAACTGAATCGGAAGATTTTTGTATTAAAAACTTTATTCACATTTGCATAGGCGGTATACACCGGATCAGGAAATTCGATGTAATGGATAGTACCGCTACGCATGTCGGTCACCCGCATTTTTTGTAAACCTTTTTTACGCTCATAGACGACTGAATAGTTCGTGAAGAAATCCATTCCTTCCACAGTAACATCCTTCCGATAAGGGATTACCTCTTCCCAACTTTTTTCGTCCAGATCAGAGATCGGTACCCTGACAAGCCGGAATGTCTTCGCTTCTTTATTCGTGCGGATGTAAAAATAATCTCCCCAATGATCCAAACTATACTCATGCTCAGGCCGTCGCGGAACAACTATCTTGAATTCTGCTGTTGGCTGATCAGCCGGTATGTATCGCCATTCATCTGAATTGCTTGCGGATGAAATCATGAAAATATATTTGTCGCTCGTTGTTCGACCTATTCCTACTGTGTACAACGCTTCTTTTTCTTCATACACCAATTGATCATCCGAAGCTTTTGTGCCAAGAGAATGACGATAAACTCGATACGGTCTTTTCGCAGAATCTTCTACGGTATAGAAAATTGTTTTATTATCCATAGCCCAAGTGAGACTCTGTGTGTTTTCAACCTTATCACTCAGAATTGTTCCGTCCTTTAGGTTCTTAACATTGAGGATGTAGTTTTCCGAACCGTTGGTATCGACTGAGAACGCAAGAAGATTTCCATCCGGACTAACTTCCATTTGTGCAGTACGATAATAACGATAAGCTTTCGACATTTCATTTTGATCGAAGTAGATATTCTCCTGCGCATTCGTGCTTCCTTTTTTCCGGCAGTAAATCGGATATTGCGCACCTTTCTCGGTTCGAGTGTAATAGAAATATTCCCCGTCCGGATATGCCGGGTCCTGATCGGTCTCTTTAATGCGGCGAACCATCTCGTTGTATAGTGTTTCCTGAAATGCCTCGGCAGGTTTCATGATTGCATCAGTGTAAGCGTTTTCCGCTTTTAAATATTCGATCACCTCGGGATTGGTTCGACTTTCATCTCGCAGCCAATAGTAATTATCGACCCGAACATCACCATGAAGCGTATCGTACTTCGGGACGATCTTCGGAATTGGTGCGATTGGTAAAACCGACTGAGCATACCCTCCGATAGCAATAACAACTATCAAAGTGAAGATACAGTTCATTCTGAAATTTTCGTTTTGATATTTTTGCATTGTGAACACCTTTTTTATTTATTACTTTTGAATTTTGAAATTTTGCGCCAAAGGCGCATCCGCCTCTGGCGGAGAATTATTCTCTATCCCCATCAACTCTCTTGCACTCTCAAGTCCGCTCTTTGTTACTTCCTCGCCGCTCATAAGCTTTGCAACTTCTTCGACTCGTTCTTCGATATCAAGCTTTCTCATGCGTGTAGCTGCACGGTGTTTATCTTCAATCTTCTCAACAACAAAGTGTGTATCTGATAATCCGGCAATTTGTGGAAGATGAGTGATCGCGATGACTTGATGAAACTGTGACAGCTTCTTCAAACTCTGCCCGACTGACTGAGCGATACGTCCACTTACGCCGACATCTATTTCATCGAAGATGAGAAGCGGTAAGCGGTCGGATTTAGCAAGTATCATTTTCAAAGCGAGCATGATTCGGGATATTTCGCCACCGGATGCAACTTTAACAAGCGGTTTTGGATCTTCACCTATGTTTGTTGAGATGTAGAACTCAACAAAATCCATTCCTTTCGGAGATGCTTCCAGAAAATCTTTCCCTAATTTGATAACTGCGTTATTTTTGTCGGATGCCGGAGATGTTGTAATACTTGTTTCAAAAACAGCATTAGGAATTCCAAGTTCAATTAATGCTTGAACGACTGATCTATTTGCCTTCTTCGCAACTTCGTGCCGTTTGACTGAAAGTCGTTGAGCGATATCGGAAGTAATCTTACGTTCAGCATCAAGTCGTTTTTGGAGTGACAAGATTTCAGTTTGGAAATTATTTGCCAGCTCAAACTCGCATCCGATCTTCTCACGAAGCTGTATCACAGCATCAAGCGAGCCGCCGTATTTTTTCTTTAGAAGGGCGATATTGCCAAGGCGATTACGAATCTGTTCAAGTCGTTCAGGATTGAATTCAATCTTTGAATTATACTGCTGGATGAACTTTGCCAGTTCATCTATAATCGCTGCGGCAGAGTTTGCTTCCTTCTTCGGTTCTTCGAACGACGTATCTATAGCGGCGAGATTCTCAAGCTCATTACGTGCAAGGATTATCTGATCGTGCACAGCGTTGTCGCCCTCATACAGCATTTGGTACAATCGCTCGGTGGCACTGAATAACCGCTCAGCATTTTCCAATATCCTTAATTCATTTTCAAGTTTGTCTTCCTCGCCGACAACAGGATTCACCGCATCTATCTCTTTAATCTGGAATTCGTACAACGACCGCCGCTCCATCAACTGCTGCTCTTTAGCTTTCAACTCTTTGAGTTCGTTGAGAATTTGACGCGTCTTGTTGTATGCCTGACTGAATTCATTAATCAATCCTTCCAACCGTCCGTAATCATCGAGAAGGTCTATATGGGTTTCAATTCGCAATAGAGATTGATGCTCATGCTGACCGTGCAGATCGACGAGCAGATCGCCAACTTCTTTCAACAAGGTGGTCGTTGTAGGTGAATCGTTTATGAACGAGCGACTTTGTCCTTTGATTGATACCTCACGCCGAAGGATGAGTTCGTCAGAGAATTCAATCTCGTTCTGTTTTAGAAGTGTTTTTAATCTTTGATTTCCAGACACATCGAACAACCCTTCAACGATAGCTTTCTCAGCACCTTTTCGGACTGCATCCGTATCGGCACGCTCACCAAGCACCAAACTCAGCGCATCTATGATGATTGATTTACCGGCTCCAGTTTCACCAGTGATGATATTCAATCCACGCTCGAACTCGACACTGAGTTCCTCAATGAGTGCGTAGTTTTTGATTGTAATGGATTTTAACATACGGAGGATAATTTAGCGAAATTTTCGGGGATTCTCAATATTCATTCGATATTGATTCTCTAAAAAAATTCTGTATATTTCTACACGTTTGAAATTCGACAACTGATGATAATATCTTAATAGTTAATTCTTGAGGAAGAAGACATAAGAAACAATGAAAAAACTGCCATGCGCGAAGACTGCTCTCCAGTCAATGTTATTATTTATCCTTTTACTGGTTGGATGTAATGGAAAAAAAGAAGAACAAAAAAATGTACCCAAAGAAGGTGATTGGTATGAAAGAGTTATTGATAGAAAAAGATTGAACGTATTAAAAGCTGGTACGGGTGAGGAACTGAATAATTTCGCAAATGCAAACTACATGGGAAGTGATACGTCTTATTGGGTGAGGAGAACTTTCTATGCCCGTGATTATCGAGTGCAATACGACGATAAATTCAAGAATTCTCCTTGTGTTATTTTTAGAGAAGATACATCTTTTGAATCTGAAAGTAAGGATTTCCCTTCACTGGGAATTCAAGCTGCTACCTTCAAAGGTATTTCTATAAGATATAAAATAGTTCCCAAAGAATTACTCAAGAAAGATTACATACGAATTAAAACCGATGATGATTAATTTTGAATTGCATCGATTATTATTAGTGGGATAATTTGAAATTTGATTATGACGGTTTATATTCATATACTAAAAAGGTGAATATTTGTAGCATATCTGAACTTCTACACATCTACACATCTGCACACCTGAACTCTTCAATGAATAGTATTTTCATTATTCATTGATGAAATTAATCTTCATATAATATAAAATAAATATATTATGAAAATTAAACATATTAGTAGGTTCATATCAAAATATGAACCACTTGTCAATCTTTGTTTAAAATTATTTACCCTTCTTATCGATTTTATAAGATCTCTCTGATCATTTAGAAGGTATATGGGGTAGTTTTGCACTACCCCTTTTTATTCTTAATCCAGTCATCAGAAATTATTTAAAATAATAATTCATTTAATAATAATACTACAAAAAATATGAAACCACATATTAAACAATCAACGCAGCATACCGAGAAGCGATCAAAAGGGCAAATAAGTTTGGAGATGTAAGAAGTTGAGCAAAACATCCTCTCCTTTTAGGAGAGGATCACAGGTGAGGTCTCGGATACAGTTTAGCGGTTACACTTGGAAGAATTTCACATCCGGCAAATCTTTTAGGATATCGTGGTAGTACGCCATCCTGAAAAATTCGGTAAGAGATGACGAAGCATTTTCATCAAGATCGTAGCGGAATTGCATCAAGGAATCTTGCGATTCAACCGCCGAATTTTCATTCAACATTGAAGCATCCTTTTTTCCCACATCGATAAGCGATTTTATTTCTTCCTTTGTCAACGCATCTTCACGCGCGACCCAAACCCCATGTACACACGGTAAATCCGTAATATCCTTCCACTTGTCGACGAGATCCATTTTATTTATTCAGAGTTGGTAAAGTAAGTATTACTTTCTCAGAATCAATTTATAAAACTTTTCGCCGATATCACCTTTTAACTGCTTAATGCAATTAATAATCTGAGACATCGTCAATCCTGATATATTACCAATGTGAGAAATTACTTTCTCTGTCAAATGTCCTTTCAGGAATTCTCTGGAAGAAAAATCATAGATTTCGAGCAGCTGTATTAATGTATCTTTCGGAAAAGTATTTTCTTTGCTGGCAGGTAAATAAAAAACACCCTGTTGCGCGTTGCAACCTTCCTTATATGTTTTATTTCTAAAATTAGTTGTTGTTTTCAAAACGATATATGCCTCGTCTTCAAACGGCTCATTGATAACCACAAATCGTTTTTGACCAATTTCACCATCATGAAACGGAAATTGGCTATGAAAATATACTCCTCCTCTTGACACTTTGAAATCTTAAATTGTTTTTTTAAGGGGGAATGCGTG
>CAYGZC010000110.1:0-19223 GCA_964354225.1 uncultured Chlorobiaceae bacterium
AATCTTTATCAGAATCATTTTTGGGATTAAAGAATACGATACCAGCACCGCCAAATAAATATGGCAAAAACTTGCCATTCTTTACAGGTTGAAAAACGAGTCGTAAATCGAGAGGATATAAATATGATGTGAAAAATATATCTCGGAATGATTCAGTTTCACTATCTTTAATTTTTGTTCTAATTGTAGCTTCAACTGAACCAATGCCGATGCCAGCTTCGAGCGCAACACTAGTGGAAGGATAGTAACGGAAAAAAGCTCGGGCGACAGGTGATTCTTTTTTACTAATCATTAGATCAGTTTTCGGATACTCAATACCGAAAGATACACCAATGCCATAAGGATATGTTGTATCCTGAGAAAAACCTGTTGTTATCGCCAACGCGTATATGAGGGGAAAACAGAGATAATATTTTGGTTTAACCATAGTCGATAGTATAATCATGTTCTATATGGAATAGACCAATTTAAGATTTGATAGCGATAAAGTCAAGCTTTATATGCGGCACATCGAATTTTTGATATTATTAATGCCTTTGCGTACATTAGCTATTCATTGAACGCAAGAATTCTTTATTCGACTTCGTTCCGCGCATCTTTTCAATGAGAAAATCCATTGCTTCGACTGTTGAAAAATCGCTTAGCAATTTTCTGAGAATCCAAACACGGCTTAGTTCGTCAGAATCGAGAAGGAGTTCTTCCTTTCGTGTTCCAGATCGATTAACATCCATAGCGGGAAATATGCGTTTGTCGCTCAACTTACGATCGAGAATTATTTCCATATTTCCAGTACCTTTGAACTCCTCAAAGATTACTTCATCCATCCTGCTGCCTGTTTCAATTAGTGCAGTGGCAATTATAGTAAGACTGCCACCCTCTTCAACGTTTCTTGCCGCACCAAAGAACCTCTTTGGACGATGGAGTGCATTTGCATCCACACCTCCTGAAAGTATCTTACCACTGTGTGGAACAACAGTATTATGAGCACGAGCCAAACGTGTGATGCTATCGAGCAAGATCACAACATCTTTTTTTGTCTCAACTAATCGTTTTGCTTTCTCGTGAACCATATCGGCAACTTGAACGTGACGCTCTGGTTGTTCGTCGAACGTTGAGCTGATGACTTCGGCGTTCACCGATCTTTCCATATCAGTCACTTCTTCGGGTCTTTCGTCAATCAGCAAAACTATCAGCACAACTTCAGGATGATTACGAAGTATACTGTTTGCGATTTTTTGTAGAAGAATTGTTTTCCCTGCTTTCGGTGGTGATACAATCATACCGCGCTGACCTTTACCCAGTGGAGAAAGTAAATCCATAATGCGCATGGAGTATTCTCCAGGTGCTGTCTCAAGGTGGAGACGGTTGTTGGGATAAAGCGGTGTAAGATTATCGAAAAGAACGCGATCGCGGATTGCATCAGGATTTTCGTCATTCGCTGCTTCTACCCGTAAGAGAGCAAAAAATCGTTCTCCTTCTTTAGGTGGTCTAACCTGACCACTGACAGTATCGCCAGTCCGTAAGCTGAATTTCTTGATCTGTGATGGTGATACATAAATATCGTCCGGCGATGGCAAATAATTATAATCTACAGATCGTAAAAAACCGTATCCATCGGGCAAAGTTTCAAGAACTCCTTTGCTAAAAGTCAGTCCATCCTTTTCTGTTTGTGCCTCAAGAATTTTAAATATCAGCTCCTGCTTCCGCAGATCGGTATAGCCGGTGATATTCATCTCTTTGGCAATCTTTGTAAGATCAGCGATTTTTTTTGATTTTAGTTCTGCAATGTCCATTGGCATGGTATTATTACTTCCTTGATTGATTTATAAAATTAATATGGAAAAAACTTATGATAGAAATTTAAGGGTTGACAATTCTTGATACCCTATTTGTTAATTGAGGATTTACAAATATTGATGTGTTCTATGGTGGTTTACATTACCGCGACACGATATGTTCTCGTGTTTCCTCTTTATAATTACTTGAAATATAAATTCTTTATTTAAAAAAGTCAAGTTCTTATTTCAATTTATTTTATGAATTTTAAAGTTTCACCAACTACATAATGCGAGCCAGTGACTAGTATCGGTTCAACCTTGCGGGCTTCTTGACGCGCAATTTGAAATCCTTTCGCAACAGTTTCACCATTAATCGCAATAATAGACTGTTTTTGGAATTCAGACATAATACTCTGAGTGTTGAGGGCACGGTCAATCTGTGGAGAAACTGCTATTCCAACACGAATTAACGGCTTTATCGACTCTATCATCTTTTGATAAGCTTTGTCTCGCATTACTCCAAATACAACAATGAGCTTCCCAACTATAAGTTTCCTAAGCATATTGGCTAAAACTTCCATACCGTCAGGATTGTGGGCAACATCCGCTATGAGCAGAGGTGTACCTTTTATAACCTCCATACGCCCCCTCAACCCTGAATATTTTTGGATCGATGATAATCCTTCAACAATACGGCTCATTTTTATTTTAGAAAAACCCTCAATGTATTTTACATATTCTACGGCAGCCAAAGCAAGCTGAAGATTATCCAATTGATGCTCACCACCGAGGGATAGGAAAAGATTATTGTACTGATTTCGATTGGTGGCAACCTTCATCGTCAAACCGTTTAGCGAACTTTTAATCAAAGCTACTGAAGAGATATCAGAGCTATGAAATATTTTTGATTGATTTATTTTTGCTATCGTTCTTAACACAGCAAATGCCTGTCGATCTTTTGTACCTGTGATACATGGAATAAAAGGTTTGATAATCCCACCCTTCTCTGATGCGATTCTTGAATATGTTATACCAAGGTGTTCGGTATGCTCAATTCCAATATTCGTTATAACACTTAGTAAAGGTGTAATTATGTTCGTTGCATCCAATCGTCCACCCAAACCTGTTTCGATCACAGCTACATCGACTTTTTTATCCGCAAAATATTGGAATGCAATCGCAGTTGTCGCTTCAAAAAAAGTTATCTTGTATTTTTCGATAACGGTTCTGAGGATTTTTGTATAATAAATAATTTCTTGTGCGGATATCTTTTGACCGTCGATTCGTATTCGCTCGGAAAAATCGATGAGGTGTGGGGATGTGTATAATCCTGTCCGATACCTCGATGCTGTAAGAATCGATGCTATCATCGATGAAGTAGAACCTTTGCCATTTGTTCCGGCAATATGAATGGATGGAAAATGATTCTCAGGATTGCCTAAATATCGGAGTAATATTTCAATATTTTTAAGTCCAACCTTTATCCCAAACATTTGCAGGTTAAAGAGAAAACGTTTTGTTGCTTGATATTCTGTCACAAAAAAATATTTCTTAAAAGAATTAAACCTTTAAAGCTCCAACCAGCTTACTGACTGAGTCGACATTATTCTGTTCGCAATAGTGAGAGATTCCAGCGGCAATTTTTATTCCGATAGAGGGATCGATAAAATTTGCAGTACCAATCTGAACTGCAGTAGCACCAACAAGCAGAAATTCGATTGCATCATCTGCCGACATAATTCCACCCACACCGATTATCGGTATCTTAACAGATTTTGCAACTTCATAAACTTTAGCAAGTGCGATTGGCTTGACAGCCGGTCCCGATAATCCACCCGTGACGGTCGAAAGCTTAGATTTCCAAGTTTTAATGTCCACTGCCATCCCGACTACCGTATTCATTATAGAAACAGCATCAGCCCCTACCTCGGCTACCGCACGAGCAAACTTCGAAATTCGAGTAACATTAGGTGTAAGTTTAACAATAAGGGTTTTATTTGTTAGTTTCCGCATCCGAGAAGTAATTTCCGAGATCAGATACACACTTGTGCCGAAAATCAATCCACCTTCCTTCACATTCGGACACGACACATTAATCTCATATCCATCAATACCTTCTTGTTCTTCCAAGAGTGAAAGCACTGTGCAATATTCCTCTACAGAGCTGGCTGCAATATTCACGATCAGCGTTGTATTAACCGCACGGAGATAAGGAAGTTTCTCGCCAATGAATTTTTTTACACCGATATTCGCCAAACCAATTGAGTTAAGCATACCGCTCGCTGTTTCAACGATGCGTGGTGGAGGATTTCCATCCCACGGATTTAATGAAAGCGATTTTGTGATGATACCACCGAGCTTATCGAGAGTGACAAAATCTTTGCACTCATCACCATAACCAAATGTTCCGGATGCGACAAGAACAGGATTCTTAAGCTTCATTTTACCGATGATTATCTCAGTGTTAACCATTCATAAGCATCCTTATCGTACCAACATCGAATACCGGCCCATCCTTGCAAACGAGCGCGTACTTCTTTTCATTATTAATTAATTCTACAGGACAACCTTGACAGATACCGACTCCGCAAGCCATTACACTTTCCAAAGATATTTCGCATGGAATATTAAACTCTTTTGTAAGAGCCGAAATACTATTTAACATTGCCGGAGGTCCACAGGCGAACATCTTCGGTTTTGCAAATTTATTTTTCAGCAAATGAGATCTAAGCAGATCAACAACGGTTCCATTATAACCAGCAGAGCCATCATCGGTAGCAGTATATAAATTCTCAAGATAATGCGATATTAACTGGATGGAAGTCCGTGCACCAAGATATGTTACGATTTTTTTTGAGATGCCCTTTATTGCAGAAGTTAAAATTGGAAGAGCCGCTACTCCCATACCTCCTCCAACAATTAAAGCAGTTTCGTAATCATCAATAATTTTAAATTGATTTCCCAGTGGACCAATGATATCCAGTGTATCACCAATCTTTTTTTGAGATAGGATTGTTGTGCCAGTACCAACAACGTTGAAAATTATTTTAATATCATCACCAACTACATGATAGATGCTGAAGGGACGCCGAAGAAGGGGTAAAGAATAATCACTAACTTTGATGTTGATGAATTGACCGGCTTTTGTTTTTAAAGCAATCTCAGGTGCTTTAATATTCATCACCCAGATACCCGGTGCAACATTTTGGAGAGAAGTAATGGGAGAGATAGTTTGAATCATGAACTAAATGACTAACTTAGGAATCGGTTTTAATTGCCGCCGCCGCCATCATCATCTTCATCTTCTTCAGGTGGTGTTTCTTCATCTGGATCTTGCTCATCCGGATTTATATCGATTTCTTGATCTTTTCCTTTGAGCGGTTGATCAATCTTTTGTTGATCTTTTTCACGCGATTTGTCTATGTCTTCGGTCTTTTGTCTGCTCGTCTCTGTTTTTGCAACAGGTTGAATTTCCTTTACCTTAACGAATTGCTGTAAACTTTTGGGGTCTTCCTTGACGGCAACTTTTGATTTCACTTCAGTGGCATAAACCGATGTGGGATATTCTTTTATTAACTTCTTGTATATTGAGGTTGCGCTATCATTGTCAACAACGACCGTTTCCAGTATCCATCCAATAGCATAAAGCGCTTTTGGCACTAAAGTAGAATTTGGATAAAGCTTCACCACTTGATCAAACTTATGCAACGCTTTCTTTGTCTCTCCCGATTGAAATAATTCCAAAGCACTGCGATATACGGAATCTGCCTGATTGATGTCGGTGGAAGTTATCTCCATTCCAAGAATTTTCTTAACTTGATCTGCATACTCGGTCTTGTCGTATTGACTTAAAATAATTTTGTACAACGAATCTACCATGGAAGTATCATTTTCCGTGCGATAAATTTCCGCCATTGCATAATAAGCTCGCGGAGTCAATATCGATGATGGATAATCTTGCACCAACGACTTATACCACGCAAGCGCAGAGTCTGATAAATTCATTTCAAGAAAGAGCAAACCAGCTAATTCAAATTCAGTTCTTGCAATAAGATTCTTCAGAGAATCAGGGGATAATTTTATTAAGGAAACCGATAAAGCGGTATTTTTTGCACTCTCTAAACTATCCTTACTACCTTTTGTTGGCATTTCCTCCTTAACTTTGTTCGTAATAACTTCACTGATTTTTTTTTGATTCAATCCCTTCTTGAGCGAATCGATTTTACCGGCGTTTTGTCCATCAAGTATGGTCGAAACTATTGTATCTTTCCCATTGACATTTTGTGTTATTGCAGTCTTCTGTTGAATCGGCACATCCTTTGTTGTTATATTAGAATCAGCAGAAGTTTGAATTGCTTCAAGTTTCTTTTGCTCAATTTCTTCATTAAATTTCTTTTTCCCTTGAGCTATAAATTTTTCTTCGATGTTAAGGTTATGATTCAGAGGAGGGATTATCAGGATCAATTTGGGTTTGATTTGATCAGGGTCTGTAATCTTATCATGATTGCGCTCGTATATTTTTCTCCAAAGTAAAGGATTATCGTAAACATCCTTCTTCTTGGCAATGTTCCATAAACATTCACGATCATTTTCCCATGTGCCAACAATGTAAGTTTTTTCTTTTGTGCTGTCATCCTTTGGAATAATATTCCTTTGGGATGATGCCAACAAAGTATCTTCCAGCTTTTCAAGTTGCTGTTCCTTCTTTTCAGTTATGATTGGTTTTATCGATGCACTTTTAAGTTTGGAAGAATCATTTTGTGGCTGCGAATATTCAGCCGATGTTTTAATTGTCGACTTTGAAGGATTATCTGCATCATCAAGGTTTTTTAAATTGGCTGTACGAACTGTGTCTAATGTCCGATGTGTAGAATCCGTAATGGTGTGTGCAATATTTTTAAATTTTGTCGAATCAACATTTGAGTGTATAGAATCAGCCCTTGCATTTATCGTGTCTGGGTGGAGTGCATTATTGAGAAGACTGTCATATTTTGATAAATTCTCGTAATGTTTAAAATAATTTGTGAGGTAAGCTGTCTTGCGCTGGGCAAGCGGTGTAATCTCGGACGCCGCATATTCATTCTTAGCTTTATCATAAAATGTGCGAGCTAATTTTAGGTTCAAGTACTTAGTCTCATATAACAGACCGCGTTGGAAATATCCTTGTGCAGATGCATCGGTACGCTTATACAGCGAATCGATCATCTTAAATAACTCAAAAGCTTTGGCTGTATCCTCCGTTCTGAGGAAAGTATTTGCAGTTTCCAATTCTACTAATCCACGTTCTTCCGGTTTGAGCTTTTCATCCTTTAATGTTTCAAATATATTCAGTGCATTATCGTACTGTTCAGCTTTTGTTAACATCACGCCGTTTTTTAATCGCGATTTGAATTCCTTCGTAATATCGGGTTCATATTGATTCACTATTTCATATGATTTTGCTGCTTTCGTGTATTCATTCCGACGCTCATAACACTGTCCTAATTGATAATGTATAATCGCCAACAGTTTATCATCCCCTGCGACCATTGAAGCATTCTCATACTTCGAAATTACTACTTCATATTCTCCTCGATCAAAATAAATCTGTGCCTCTAACATATAAAGCTCAAGTAGAATATCATGCCGCTCAGCTGTTTGAGCTTCGGTAATTATATCCTTAATTTCTCTGAGTACATCATCTTCTTTTTTTGATTGGTATAGTGCTTTTGCTCGCCAGAGTTTTACATCCAACTGTTGATCACTGTTCGGAAAAGTTTCCACAAACTCTTTAAATTTTCGAATTGCTGTTTCAGTTTCACCCTGATAAACGTAAGACTGAGCCATCATAAACAGGGAATTTTCGATCCAACCACTCCGGGGAAATAATTGGATAATCTTGTTACACTTTTCAATAACCTTATCGAGTTTATCGGCAGCGCTTTTTGGAACTGTGTATGCTGCAAAATAATTCGTATCACGATCCTTTTGTGTGGTTTTTTCGATCTCAGAAATTGCATCGGTGAAAAGTTTTCTAGTGTTATAATACGTATTAAAATATCCGGTCACATTTTCGTACGTAGAACACCCGATAAAAAAGATGACTAAGGAAAAGAAAACACCCAAATAACAATAAATATAACTTTGCTTAGGCAAGTAAGATATCCTTAAAGATTTCAATAACACATCAACATATTCAACATTAGTATGATACATAAAAATTCCCCGAAAAGCAACGTTACCTCTAATTTGCGATTCTCTTATTCATTCCTTATTTTCTAATAATATTTTGGGAAGCTTTCGTTAATATGTTTTCACATTGTTTAAGCGGATCGACGTTAGGAATAAAAGCGCATGTCATTCAGGTTGAAACACATATTGCACCGGCATCGCATATTTTTAATGTAGTTGGATTACCTGATAATGCTGTAAAGGAAAGCCGCGATAGAGTTTATGCTGCAATAAAAACTACGGGTTTTAGATGGCCCGGACAACGGATAACCGTAAATCTTGCACCCGCTGATATTAGGAAAGAAGGATCCGCCTTCGATCTTTCAATGGCGGTTGGAATTCTTGCCGCAACAGATCAAGCATTAACCGATATTCTCAACGAGTTTGTTTTGCTTGGTGAGTTGGCACTCGATGGAACGCTTCGCCCAATCCATGGTGCTTTACCAATCGCTGTCGAAGTAAAGAAAAATAACATCCGCGGTATGATAGTTCCAAGAGAGAATGCCAAAGAAGCCGCGATGGTTGAGGGACTTGAAGTCTATCCGATGGATTCGTTGGTAGAAACTGTGTCGTTCTTAAATGGCGAGCACAAAATACTAAAACCATTTCACGTTGACATTAAAGAAATCTTCACAACTGAACAAAAATATCCCATCGATTTTGGCGATGTGAAGGGACAAGAAAATGTTAAACGTGCACTCGAAGTTGCCGCCGCAGGTGGTCATAATATCATAATGATCGGTCCACCCGGCTCCGGAAAGACGATGTTAGCTAAACGTCTTCCAACCATCCTTCCTCCTCTCACATTCGATGAAGCAATTGAGACAACGAAAATCCATTCTGTTGCCGGACTACTTCCTCATGGCAATGCTTTAATATCAACGAGACCATTTCGTTCACCCCATCATACAATTTCTGATAGCGCACTTGTTGGAGGTGGAACAATTCCACGTCCGGGAGAAATCTCACTTTCACATCATGGAGTTTTATTTTTAGATGAGCTGCCGGAATTTGCTCGCAACGTTCTCGAAGTCCTAAGGCAACCATTGGAAGACGGACATGTAACAATCAGTCGCTCGAAAATGTCGATTGATTATCCCGCTAACTTTATGATGGTGTGTGCGATGAATCCGTGTCCCTGCGGTTACTTCACCGATCCGGGCAAAGAATGTACTTGCACTTCACTTCAAATTCAGAAATACATGGCAAAGATATCAGGTCCACTTCTGGACAGGATCGATCTTCATATCGATGTCCCAGCAGTGAAATACAAAGAATTAGCGAGTAAGGATACGAGCGAAGCATCCCAAAAAATTCGAGAGCGGGTGGTTCAGGCGCGTGAAGTTCAGATGAAACGTTTCGCCGGACGAAAAGGGATGTACAGCAATGCTGATTTGCAATCGAAGGATATACAAAATTATTGCAAGCTCGATTCCGCCGGAGAAGAGCTGCTGAAAATGGCGATTACAAAACTCGGTTTATCAGCTCGCGCTTATGATCGGATTCTTAAAGTAGGACGCACTATCGCTGATCTCACATCATCTCCCAACATCAAACCTGAGCATATCAGCGAGGCAATACAGTATCGTAGCTTGGATAGAAATTTATGGATGGCGTAAATTTGATGTTGTTGAAAATCTTATGAAATCTTTGTATCCTTAAACATAAATATGAACTCAACTATAAAGAAAATAAACACATATGGAAACTCAACAAGTCTCAACATGGCCACAAATAGTAGATGTCGTTCAGAATATTGAACGTCGATATTCAAAGACAGTAATCGGTGAGCATGAACAGGAGAATCTCATTCTGTATCGAGGACTTGCAGATAGTAAATGGCTACTTGACACGACACTTGAAAGACAGTCTGACAAACGTTGGACTGTCAGATCATATTGTGAGCTGATCTATCGCTGTGCCCCCCAAATAGAGTCCTTCTTGGGAACATCTTGGAACCTCGGAACCTTTGAAGAGTTGGAGAAAGAATTGGCTGACAAATTCGATGATGTGTTCGCCAAGATTCCTAACTATGACTATTGGGCATATCTCAGGCACCGTGGCTTCCCTTCACCACTACTTGATTGGAGCAGATCTCCGTATATTGCGCTGTTCTTTTCTTTGTGTGAAAAATCAACCGCAGAATATTCATCACTCTATGCGTATATAGAAATGCCTTCCGGTACCAAGGGTTGGACCGGCGGTGCACCAAGGATAACCGTGCTACATCCCTATGTGAGAACACACAAGAGACATTTTCTTCAGCAATCATACTATACTGTCTCAACCGAGATAGAGCAAAACTATAGGTAAGAGCACCGCTTTGTTCCACATGAGCAAGTCTTCCGAATGAACGAGAAGGATCAGGACATTCTGCTGAAGATCATTTTCCCGCGTACTATTAGGCGGGAGGCCCTTGCCACACTAGGCGTATACAATATCAATCATTTCAGTCTGATCCAGACAGAAGAATCACTGGTCAAGACACTTGCTCTTAAAGAACTGAAGCTTCTCTAGGTCACAGGGTAATACACCACGCGTCATCGAGAATCACAACAATACGCACAACAAATGTGGCCATAACACTCATATCATTTGCTAAGGCGCGCATGAGCTCGGCTTTGCGCGACAAGTAGAGTTGGTTCCATGCCCGCCTCATTTATGCCAAAAAAGAAAAAGCATTGATGTGGGCACGGCGTTGCCACTGAACATTAGCGGCAGCACGCCTCTTTAAGAAATTGAAAACTCAATTTATTGGCACGTGCATACGACCGTATTCTCAAAGTAGGACGGACAATCGCCGATTTAACCTCGTCCCCTAACATAAAACCAAAACATATCAGCGAGGCAATTCAATATCGTAGCTTGGATAGAAATTTGTGGCAAGCGTGATATTCTGGAAAATCCCCAAAAGTTTGTATCTTCTATAAAGCCAGCGCTCTTTGTGTTTAGGTGGTGATTTATTCCATGAAAAGATCGCAAATTCCGAAGGGATGCCTTCGGCAGAATCGAAAAGGTTAGAAAATGAAACTACATATTAACCTCAATAAAATAACAGACAGCTCATACGATATCATCATCGGCACAAAGCTCGCTTCTGTTGCGAGAGAACTGGTAAGATGGAATGATGTATCAAAGTATTTCATCATCACCGATTCAAACGTCAAACGACTCTATGGTGATGAATTTCTCAAAACACTTCGCTCATATAAAATTGAAACACATCTTCTCTCTGTCCCCGCAGGTGAAAAAAGTAAAACCCGAAAGACCAAAGAACGGCTTGAGGATAATCTTATAAAACTAAAAGCGGATAGAAACTCTCTGATTATTGCGCTTGGCGGCGGAATGATCGGCGATCTTGCCGGGTTTGTTGCAGCAACGTTCATGCGTGGAATTCCTTTCATCCAAATTCCAACCACCCTTCTATCGCAAGTCGATAGTAGCATTGGAGGCAAAGTTGCAGTCAATCATCCTCATGGGAAAAATCTCATTGGTGCATTCTATCAACCAAAAAAAGTTTTTATAGACTTTGAAACACTTAAAACACTTCCTGAAAAAGAATTTCGGAATGGCATGGCTGAAGTCATAAAGTATACAGCGATTCTCGATAACCAATTGTTTAGTTATCTCCAGCAATATCACCAAAAAATAATGTGGAAGAACAAATCATCACTTGTTCATATTATAAAACGCTGCTGTGAGTTAAAAAAGATGATTGTAGAAAAAGATGAAAAAGAGACCGGACTGCGCAGAATCTTAAATTTCGGACACACAATCGGGCATGCAGTAGAATCGTTATCGAATTATAAACTCTCACACGGCGAAGCCGTTGCAATTGGAATGATAGCAGAAGCAAAGATTTCTGCTGCGCTTGGGATGTTAAATCAATCCGAAGTCGTGCGATTGCATAATCTGCTCCAATTATATAAACTTCCAACCGAAATTCCTTCGAATATTGATATTAAAAAAATAATTAAATTGACTTGTCACGATAAAAAAGTTCAACAAGGTAAGGTTCAATATACACTGCTTGAAAAAATCGGTAAAGCTATAGTAGGAATTTCTGTTCCTCAAAAAATTGTAGGGCGAGTTCTATCGGAATGAAACTCTGTCTATCCATAGCTCCCGATTCAATGCGAGAGGCACTGAGGATACTTCATGCGTATCAGACTACATCTGAGTTAATCGAGGTTCGTATCGATGGAATCCAGGATTTGAATCTTGCTCAACTTCTCCAACAGCCGCGGCCTAAACTCATTATCACCAATCGAAAAAAAGATGAAGGGGGAAAGTTTATCGGCTCAGCAAGTCAACAATATGAAATACTATCGGAGGCAGTTCAACTTGGCGCTGAATATATTGATATCGAGTTTAGCTGGGGAGAAAAGTTTGTAAATAGAATTCTCTCTCAATCAAACAAAACAAAGATAATCTGTTCGTATCATAACTTTGAAGAAACACCTAACAATCTCGAACCGCTGTATCAACGGATGCGAAAGACAGGTGCACACATCATCAAGATTGCCACGACTGCAAACGATATCACTGATAACAGTGTGATCTTTAATCTCCTTAAACAATCTCATAAAGATCGACAAAAATTGATCGCTCTTTGCATCGGCGAAGCCGGTAAAATCAGCAGAATACTTGGCGGCAGGTTTGGGAATTATCTTACTTACGCTTCCATAACTGATAGAGATAAAACAGCGGAGGGTCAATTGACATACGAGGAGCTGAAAAATCTTTATCAAGCTGATAAGTTAAATCATCGAACAAAGGTCTTCGGACTTGTTGGAAATCCGGTCAGGCACAGCAAAGGAATCTACTTCCACAACAAAATATTTTCCAGGAGGCGACTCAATGCGGTTTATGTGAATTTCTTAGTAAACGATCTTCCAAAATTTCTCTCAACATTCCGAAACATATTTACTGGGCTCAGTATTACAATGCCATTCAAGGAAGAAATTGTGGACTTACTTGATTATATAGAAATCGAGGCATCAAGGTTAGGAGTTTGCAATACCATAATTAAGAGAAATGGCAAGCTTGTCGGATTTAATACTGATCTACCTGCTGTTGTTTTACTTCTTAAGAAACGAACAAACCTGAGCGGTAAAAAAGTTGTTGTGCTTGGAACCGGTGCAACATCCAAGACTATGGCTTGTGCGGCTTTGATGCATAATTGTCAGACAACAATCGTAGGAAGGAATTCAAATAGAACAGAAAAACTTGCTCAAGAACTTGGCTGTGAATGGACAACGCTTGATGATCTTCATTCACTTAGTCCCGATATACTGATGAACGGAACTTCTGTTGGAATGAAAGGCAGCCGACAGCAACGTATTGTTCCAAGAAGTTTTTTAAAAAAAGGTATGATAGTCTTTGATACAGTATACAATCCCGTCATGACTCCGCTTCTTCAAGATGCAGTTGAAGGCGGCTGCAAAATCATCACCGGTTTAGAATTATTTGAAAAGCAGGCACAACTTCAGTCGAAATATTTTCATTGATAACATGAAATGATAGAAGAGATTAGAAAAATTCGATCTACAAAATCTGTGAATGCTGAGATTCAAGTTCCTCCTTCGAAGAGTTACACCAACCGTGCATTAATTGCTGCTGCGCTGGCGGAAGGAACATCCAACATCCATCATCCATCAAGAAGCGATGACTCTACTTTCTTGGTGGAAGCTTTAAGAAATTTCGGAATTAAGATTATCGATCATGGTGATAAACTCGAAATCCACGGCTGTAACGGAAAATTGAAAGCACCTGCACAAGAAATATTTGTTGGAAATGCCGGTACAGCTATGCGATTCCTCGCATCGTTCGCTTGTTTAGCTGAAGGTGAAACGATTTTAACCGGTGATGAGGAGATGAACAAACGTCCGATCAATGATTTAGTTGATGCACTCAAAACCAACGGCATCAAATGCTCATGCCAAAATGGTTTTCCTCCTGTTAAAATCCATGGAGGTAATTTTATCGGCGGAAAAATTAATGTTGATGCGTCCATCAGCAGTCAGTTTGTCTCATCTATTCTCCTCTCCTCACCCTACGCTAAGCGACCAGTTACACTTCATGTTAACGGAAAGTTAAGCTCGATGCCATATGTTGACATGACGCTTCACGTAATGCGATCTTTCGGTGCGAGTATAGATACAATCGAAATGAAAACCTTCACTATAGATAATAAACAAAGATACATCGGACATGATTTTATAATCGAGCCGGATGCGTCATCAGCGACATATTTCTTAGGCGCGGCTGCGATAACGAAAGGTCGTGTTATTATCACTAATCTTACATCGGAATCGCTTCAGGGTGACATACAATTTCTTTCAATCTTATCAGACATGGGGTGCACGATTATCAAGCACCAAGATAATATTGAAATTCATGGTGACAAACTTCATGGTATTGAAGTTGATATGAACGAGATGCCCGATTGCGTACCAACACTCGCTGTTGTAGCAGCATTCGCAAAAGGTGCGACCACGATTAAAAATATTGCACATGTCAGACACAAAGAAACCGACCGACTTGACGCTCTTTCCAAAGAATTGACCAAGATTGGAGCAAGAGTTGAATTAAGCGAAGATGAACTTGTGATTCATCCACAACCGCTGCACGGCGCCATTATCGAAACGTACAATGATCATCGAATGGCAATGAGCTTCGCTTTTGCCGGACTTCAAATCGATGGCATCAATATTAATAATCCAATGTGTGTTACAAAATCATTCCCAAATTATTGGGAAGAGTTTCAGAAATTAGAGAGCTAAGCATGACAGGAAATACATTTGGTACACTTTTCAAAATTGCAACGTTCGGTGAAAGTCACGGCAAAGCCGTTGGTGTTTTGATCGACGGCGTTAAACCGAACATGAAAATTTCCGAACAAGAAATTCAACAAGAGCTAAATCGCAGGCGGCCGGGGCAGAGTAAAGTTACAACACCACGCAAGGAAGCAGATCAAGTTGAAATCCTAAGTGGAGTGTTTGAAGGTCGAACTTTAGGTACACCAATTTGTCTTTTGATATGGAATAAAGATCAAGATTCAAAAGCATACGATGAATTGAAAGATTTGCTCAGACCCGGACATGCAGGTTATACCTATCTTGCAAAATATGGAATTCAGGATTATCGAGGCGGTGGTAGAGCTTCGGGCAGAGAAACTGCGGGGCGAGTTGCGGCTGGAGCCGTTGCGAAACATATTCTTGCGAAACGAGGAATTCAAATCTTTGCATACACAAAAGAAATCGGCGGCATTGCAGCGAAGAAAATCGACTTAAAAGAAATCGAAAAGAATTCCGTTCGCTGTCCAGACCGGAATGCTGCGAGAAAGATGGAAAAGAAAATCCTCCAAATTAAAAAACAAGGTAATTCACTCGGCGGAATCATTGAAGCGGTCGTTAAAAATTGCCCTGCCGGACTTGGCGAGCCGGTTTTCGATAAACTTGAAGCCGACCTTGCGAAAGCACTGATGTCTATTCCTGCTGTGAAGGGCTTTGAGGTTGGTTCCGGTTTTTCCGCATCGAAGATGAAAGGAAGCGATCATAACGATGAATTTGTCAAAGATAAGAAAACTGGAAGAATTCGTACAAAAACAAATTTTGCAGGAGGAATTTTAGGTGGCATCTCTACAGGTGAAGATATCATCGTCCGTGTCGCAGTCAAACCGACATCCTCGATTGACATCAAACAAAAAACTGTCGATGTCAAAGGTAAAAGGCAAACAATCAAAGTTGAAGGACGGCATGATCCCTGCATTTGCCCAAGAGTAGTACCAGTTGTGGAATCGATGATCGCACTCGTGCTCACCGATCATCTCATGAAACAAAAACTATTACAAAGAAGCAATACGAACATGATTACACGGGATCACATTAATTTGATCGACGACATGTTGATATTGTTATTAACCAGAAGAAAAGAGCTTGCTGAAGATGTTGGAAACTGGAAGAAAAAAAGACACCTCCCTGTTTATGACGCAGAACGTGAGAAAGAAATTTACTCAAAACGACTTTCATTGGTGAAAGAAGCAAAGCTTGATCCTGCCTTCGTCAAAGATATTTACAAAATCATCATCAAGAACGCACGAAAAGTTCAACGAGAAGTATGAAGAAGGAGATAGCAATCGTCGGTTACGGGAGATTTGGTAAGCTCGCAGCGCACCATCTTAAAAATCATTTTCAAATAAGTATATATGATACAGATTTAAAATTAGAGTTAGAGCAAGGAATAAAGCGATGCATGATTTATGATTTAGAATTGAAGGATGGCGTCGTATTGGCAGTTCCAATTAACAAACTTCCATCTGTACTAAAAAATATTTCTCCCTATCTCAAGCCCAGATCATTAGTGGTTGATGTTTGCTCTGTAAAAGAACAGCCAATCAAGTGGATGAAAAAATATTTACCTAAGCAAACATCGATTCTTGGGACACATCCGCTTTTTGGTCCAGAAAGTGCGGGAAAAAATCTCAAGGGTAAAAACATAATCTTTTGCCCTGTCAGAATCTCGAAATCTAAGCTGAAAATAATCTCGAATCTTCTTTCGTCATTGGGATTGATCCTAACAGAGATGTCACCCAAAGAGCACGACAAACTGATTGCATCCACCCTATTCTTAACTCAATTTATCGGTCGAGGATTAAATCTTCACAAGTTTAAAGAAGAATTACCTCGGACAGAAAATTTCAAAAAACTTGAACAGGTTATTTGTTCCAGCAACAACGATGGTATTGAACTTTTTTTAGATATTTACCGTTATAATCGGTACGCAAAGCAAATTCCTGCAAAAATAATTAGTTGTTTTACGAAATTAAGACAAGAGATAGATGAAAATAATTCAGAAGATAGAAATTTATAGGAGGCCAATATTATGCGCACAATAACATTAATCCCGGGTGATGGAATAGGTCCCGAAATCATTTCAGCAGCTCTGGAGGTTATAAAATCGACCGGAGTTCAAATCGAGTGGGAGTATCATGAAGCCGGTATTCACGCAATCGAAAAATATAAAGATCCGTTACCCAAACATGTACTAGAATCTATTCAACGAAATAAATTATTGTTGAAGGGTCCACTAACAACACCTGTTGGAACTGGTTTTAGAAGTGTTAACGTTGCAATACGTAAAGAATTTGATCTTTATGTCAATCTTCGACCAGTGAAATCATATGAGGGAATACCATCAATTTGGCATGATGTTGATTTGATAATCTTCCGTGAGAATACGGAAGAATTTTATTCCGGCATAGAGCATTACATCGATACAATAAAAAGTGCTGCAGAGACAATCGGGATTGTAACACGCTTCGGCTCTGAAAGAATCTTACGCTATGCATTTGAACATGCCAGAAAACATGGACGGAAGAAAGTAACGATTGTTCACAAAGCAAATATTTTGAAATATACAGGTGGTTTATTCCTCGAAGTTGGACAGCAATTAGCAAAAGAATACCTTGAACTCAATACGAACGATAAAATCATCGACAATTTCAGTATGCAATTGGTAATGAATCCACATCAATTTGATGTTATCGTAACAACAAATTTGTTTGGCGATATCATATCCGATTTATGTGCTGGACTTGTTGGAGGTCTGGGGATGGCACCCGGAGCGAATATCGGAAAGGATATTGCAATGTTCGAGGCAGTTCACGGCAGCGCACCCGATATTGCTGGTAAAAAGATTGCCAATCCAAGTGCAATTATCTTAACATCAGCGATGATGCTAAGGCATTTGGGAGAATTGGAAGCGGCGAACCGCATAGAAGCAGCGGTAGCAAGAACTGTCAAAGAGGGTCGATCCGTAACACGGGACCTTAATCCAAACCATCCCATTGGGACAATGGAGATGGCAGATGCGATTATTAAGAACCTGCCTGAATAAGGAGATTATTATTTCAAAATCGTCGCAATTTCAGCGTGTTTTAAGTAAATAAGCTGAATTTCCCTTGATTGTCATATCAATACACTATATAAAAACGTGAGAACCCTCTCTTAGATTTCCAGTGTGAGACCATTAACTACCCTCGGGCTGGATTTTTTAAAAAAAATCACTTAATACTTAATTTTTTATTTGACATTTGTGCAAAAAAATGCGATAATTAAACGAGGGGAGATAAAAATTAAAAGAAAGGATTCAAACATGAAAAAATTGTTTCTGCTTTGCGTTTTTGTTGGGTCTATTGCTATCTCTCAACAACGTTTTCTGGTTTCTCCTGCTGGTGACTTTATCCCGTTGAAGAAATGGGAAAATGCTGAGTTAGCCATATCGAAACTAAATAAAAAGAATCTCAACAGCATATCTGTACCTTGCTCGGATAATTTTACATTTGGTTATCCGACCTCACTCTATCCGCCCCAAATAAACCATGTGATGGCACATAAAGATGTATTGGGTCAATGGTTTCAAGCGAAAGCGAGTGGGACGATTGATAGTATCTTCTGGTACGGTGGAGCGGCTAATAACTGCCTCGAGTCATTGGTATATATACGTATCCACAGATCCATCGTTGGAAAGGATTGGGGTCCGGGTATTCCACCCTATCCCTCACCCTGCCAGAGCTGGGGATACTGGCTGAACAGCGCAGATCGGGATAATGGTATTAGTCCCTTCCTCGATGATGCTACCGATACAACTTGGATTTCAACAATCAAACCAGTTCAAAAAGGTCGCGTTGTTCCACCAACACATCCACCTTTTGCAGAAGAATTATGGGGACAAGGAATTGGTTACGGTGTAATTCATCGTACAGGAACAAACAGATTTGGATTGATGATCACTGGCTTGCCCTGCGATTTAACGGTCGGTGATAAGTTCTTCATCTCGTTTAGAATGAATTCTTTAAATCAACACGTGGACGAAAATCCAGATCTTGCAACACATACTGGCTTTTTAGCGTGGGATGGCGGAGTTGTTGCTTCAACTAATGATGAAAATTGGCCCTCACGTAATTGGAAGTTCTACGAACACGATTCTGGTCCCGGCAGTTGCGCTGGCTTCCAGGGTTATGAAATTAAGCGGGGTTGGGTTGCACGAGGGAATTTCAATTCTCCCGATACTATGGGCGTTGCACTTGTAAATATTTGGTATCTAATGACAGCTACGACAAATGTTCCACCAATTATAAATGCAGTCTACCAGGGTGATGTGCAAAACACATTCGATACTGGTGATCAAACTCTTACTTCTGAGATTTACGACTGCGATCCTGCGGATCCA
>CAYGZC010000111.1:0-9844 GCA_964354225.1 uncultured Chlorobiaceae bacterium
TTTTACAAGCCGCTGGAGCTCTTCAGTCGAAGCTGTGAGGATAATCTGGTCGCTCAATCGCGCATGAGATATTTTGAATGCATTTCGATCAATCATCTTGGCAAGCCAATCATTATCCAGCATCGATAGCTTCAAAGTGTCTGATCTGATGAATACTTTGGAGATCGTGTGAACGGGAAATAGATGAAAATTATAAAATCCGTTTTTCACTTTCGTTTCGGGTTTACCCGGATGAATATCGAGAAAATAATTCTTTCCAAGTTTACCAAGTTGAGCAATAAATTTTGCCGTATCACCGGGAACCTTCATTCCTGAATTTACTTCGTATTCAGCTTCATAGTGCCAAAGAGTATATTCTTTTTCACCTGATTTCTCGAATGTCCATGTATTTTTTCCTTCTTTCTCAACCCAAGTACCGACTAAATTTGGATTGAAGATTAAGTCTTCATCAGTGAAGAGTGGATATAAGGAACGGACACACCCGGCGACAAGCAATACTATGGCAAAGATAATAAGATATTTCATTCTTATCATTTCGATTTCCTGCTTGAGAATAAAATTATAAGTTAGACTTCAATGAAGTTAAACATTTTATTAGAGAGAAACAAAGTTATTTCGTTCCTTGCAACTCCCTCCATTTTTTGGTATATTTTACATGAAAATCCCGTCCCGATGTATCGGGAGCGGGATTGCTTTTATCATACAATAAAAATGGAATTGAACTACCCTTCCAGAAATCCCATCTCCCTTATAGGAGGGGGATTTAGGGGCGAGGGTAACTACTCATGGAACATATCCGAAATTTCTGCATAATTGCACATATCGATCACGGTAAATCGACTATTGCCGACCGGCTGCTTGAACGCACTGGAACGATTACCGAGCGTGAGATGAAGTTCAATCAGGTTCTTGACGACATGGAGCTTGAACAAGAGCGTGGAATAACAATAAAGCTGCATGCCATTCAGATGAAATATAAGGCGAAGGATAGTAAAGTTTACACACTCAATCTCATAGATACACCGGGACATGTTGATTTCTCGTACGAAGTTTCACGTTCGCTCGAAGCGTGCGAAGGTGCAATTCTTGTTGTCGATGCTTCGCAAGGTGTTGAGGCACAGACAATCAGCAATCTTTACCTTGCAATAGATGCGGGTTTAGAAATTATTCCCGTTGTGAACAAGATTGACCTTCCGAGCGCAATGGTTGAATCCGTTAAACATCAGATAATGGATTTAATCGGCTGCAAGGAAGAGGAGATCATTATGTCGAGTGCTAAAATGAAGATCGGTGTGGATGAAATCCTTGAGGCAGTAGTAAATCGTATTTCGCCGCCCGCAGGCGATCCAAACGCTCCGTTAAAAGCTCTTATCTTCGATTCAATTTTTGATGGTTATCGTGGCTCTATTGTTTACATCAGAGTGTTTCAAGGAACGTTGAAAGAAAAAGATAAGATAAAGTTCTTTGCAACCGATAAAATTTTCGATGCAGAAGAGGTTGGTATACTTGAAATGCAGCGGATGAGAACAAAAGAACTTTCTGCGGGAGATGTTGGATATTTAATCCCAGGGGCGAAGGAATTGCACGACACTAAAGTTGGCGATACAATAACGAACGCCGATAATCCTGCGGAAGGACCGCTCCCCGGTTACAAAGAAGCAAAGCCGATGGTGTTTGCCGGACTTTATCCGGTCAATGCCGATAACTTTGCCGAGCTTCGGGATTCACTTGAAAAACTTCAGATGAATGATGCCTCGCTTATTTTCGAGCCCGAAACTTCAGTTGCTCTCGGTTTCGGTTTCCGTGCAGGATTTCTTGGATTGCTCCACATGGAAATCGTTCAAGAGCGGCTTGAGCGGGAATACAAGCAGGAATTGATTACGACTGTACCAAACGTCGAGTATCGTGTTGTTAAAATTGGCGGTGATGTTATATTAGTTGATAATCCGGCATTGATGCCGCCGATTGGAGATATCGAGCATGTTGAAGAGCCGTTTATTAGTGCCCAAATTATCACGCCAACCGAGTACATAGGTAACATCATGAAATTGTGTACTGACCGGCGTGGGGTTTATAAAAACACAACCTATTTTGACCCGACACGTGCCGATCTACGATATGAGCTTCCCCTCTCCGAAATTATATTTGATTTCTATGATAAACTGAAATCAATTTCACGCGGGTACGCATCGCTCGATTATGATTTTTTAGAGTACAGAGAATCCGATCTCGTGAAATTGGACATCTTATTGAATGGAGAATCGGTTGATGCACTCTCGTCCATTGTCCATCGTGATAAAGCATACGAGTGGGGAAAGAAACTTTGCGCGAAGCTTCGTAAGCTTATTCCACGCCAGATGTTTGAGGTTGTTATTCAAGCTGCAATTGGAAGTAAAGTAATCGCACGGGATACAATTTCTGCTATGAGGAAAAATGTTATTGCAAAGTGTTATGGCGGTGATATAACTCGAAAGCGTAAACTACTGGAGAAACAAAAAGAAGGTAAAAAACGTATGAAACAAGTTGGAAGAGTTGAAATTCCACAGGAAGCATTTTTGGCAGTTCTTGCGATGGAAGATTAACTCGTTAAACCGAAACGAAACAATAATTTTGATGAAAACAGATCTTAATAATTCATGGAGAGTTCATGAAAGCAAAAATCAAAGCAGCAATTAAAGAGTTTGCAATAGTATTCGGTGCGTTTCTTATACTTAATAGTTTTGTTATCGCATCATTCGAAGTACCAACCGGCTCAATGGAAAACGAAATCATGACGGGTGATTTCCTGCTGGTAAATAAATTTGTGTTTGGTGGAACTACCCCCCAGACAATTCCGTTTACTAATATCAAAATTCCCGCATTCAAACTTCCAGCTCTTTGGAAAGTTGAGAGGGGAGATATTATCGTGTTTATATTTCCCGGCATGCGTGAGGAAGTTGAAGCAAACCCGTTTGCTTATTATTTGAAGCGGTGTATGGCTCTTCCCGGTGACACTCTGCAGGTTATTAATCGTGTTGTATATATCAATGGTAAGACTTCACCAATTCCACGCAATATGAAATTTAACACTTCGTATGTTAAATCAACACGGATTATTGAACCAAGAATTTTTCCACCCGGTTCACCTTTCAATGAAGATAATTACGGACCAATAATTGTTCCGAAAAAAGGGAATGTCATCAATCTCAATGTGGAAAATTTCTTCCAATGGAACACTTTTATCAAAAGAGAAGGGCACACTACTGAAATGCGAGGAGGAAAAATATATGTTGATGGCAACGAAAAAGCTGCATATACGATAATGCGTGATTATGTTTTTGGCATGGGAGATAATCGCGACAACAGTCTCGATAGCCGGTTTTGGGGTTTCATTCCTATGGAGTCGATTGTTGGCACACCATTGATTATTTATTGGTCGTGGGATCCTGATCTTCCATTGCTGAGTATTGGAGATAAGCTTGCAACTGTGAAATGGAATCGGATTGGAAAGTTGGTTAAGTAAGCAATAGTTGTGAAAAAAAGTTTTCCAATCGGTCATTGGCTTCAAAATATCGGAATTTTTTTTACCGCCATTTTAGCGGCACTGCTGTTGAAGATGTTCGTTCTTGATGCTGTTTATATTCCTTCACCATCGATGGAAAAAACACTTCTTACAGGCGACTATGTCCTTGTGAATAAACTTATCTATGGTGCTAAGTTCCCCGGCCGTCTTCCATTCCCAAATGCAGTTATTCCATTTCTGCAATTACCCTCATTGAAAAATATCAGGCGTGGAGATATTATTATTTTCAAGCTTCCTCAAAAGGATAGCAGCAGTCTTTCCCAGAATTTAAAATATTTTGTAAAACGATGTGTTGCACTTGCAGGTGATACGATTGCAATCCAAAACGGTGACGTTTATGTTAATGGGGAGATATTAAAACTTCACTTGGATTCTCATTCAAACAGCATTGATGATTTCGAACCTACAATCGTCCCTAAAATGGGAACAACTGTTAATATCACGAAGGATAATTATTTAGATTGGGAACGACTGATCAGAGAAGAAGGGCATACTATTAAGACGACTTCGACTTCAGAGATCATTATTGATAATAAACCTGTATCAAGCTACACGATAGAAAAAAATTATCTTTTCCTTCTTGGCGACAATCTCAACCACAGTTACGACAGCCGCTATTGGGGTTTTCTACCAGAAGAGAATATCATCGGTAAAGCAATGATGGTTTATTGGTCGCTGTCCCAATTGAAACCAAGCGGGGGCTTCTCTGGTTTCCTTTCTTCAATCCGATGGAATCGCATCGGCAGGTTTGTCAATTGATAACATTTAACGATTTACCGATCACTCTTTTTGGCAAGCATTTATCTTCATATTCCATTTTGTGAGCGCAAGTGTATCTACTGCGATTTTTACTCGGTCACCGATCATCAAGTAATCGATGATTTCATTGTTGCTATGTGTGATGAGATTGATATGTGTGTGGATTACGGCGGTAGAGAGCAGTATGAAACGATATATTTCGGCGGAGGAACACCGTCATTATTGAGACCCGAACAAATTGGAAAAATACTGAATCGTTTGCGGCGAACTTTTTCTATTAAGCCGGATGCTGAAATTACTTTAGAAGTTAATCCCGGGACAGTGGATAGAGGCAAGCTGACCGCTCTCCAACAATTAGGTGTGAATCGATTGAGCATCGGAGTTCAATCGTTTTTCGATGATGAGCTACAATTGCTGACGAGGATTCATTCTGCTGCGCAGGGAATTCAAACAATCGCTTTGGCAAAAGAAATTGGGTTTAAGAATATAAGTATAGATCTAATTTACGCTTTACCGAAGCAAACGGTGTTACGATGGGAGGAGACATTAAGAAGGGCAATTGCGTTTGAGCCAGAACATATCTCCGCCTACAGCTTAATCATCGAAGGGGGGACACCATTAGAATCAAAAATCAAATTGAAAGAAATGAAGCCCACACCGCTTGAGCTGGAAGCTGAGATGTATACGCTGGCCATGGAGATTTTAAACGATACAGGTTACGAACATTATGAAGTATCGAATTACGCTGAAGCGGGTTACTGTTCAAAACATAATTGTAACTATTGGAATCATTCCAACTACATAGGCATTGGACCTTCGGCTCATTCATTTTGGAGTATTAAACGATGGTGGAATGTTTCTGATTTACGCACTTATATCAACCAAATAATGTTAAAACATCTGCCAATTGCCGGATCAGAATTATTAACCCCGGAACAGTTATTGGATGAAGCTGTTATGCTCGGATTGAGAACCGGGAAATTAAATCTTCAACAAGTGAGGGAAGAGCATGGAATAGATTTTCTAGAATCTTCCCATTCGCTTATTGAGCAGCTCATTTCCAATAAACTCGTAATTCTTAATGAACAAATCCTTACGCTGACGAACAAAGGATTTTTGATATGTGATGAGATCAGTGAGAGAATTCTCGCTTCGATTGCTGTACGGTAGCCATTCTTGCGATTGTTTGATATTTCTTCTATATTAAAGCCACATTGTACATTTTTCAATATTTTCATTATCCACAGAGGATTTAATGACTGATAAAAAAATCAATCGAATTATTGCCATTGGAATTTTTTTAATTACGGCGATTGTCTATTTAAAGACAATGTCGGCTACGGTAGTATTTTGGGATGTCGGAGAATTCATTGCGGCTTCTGTACTGCTTCAGGTTCCTCATCCCCCGGGTTCACCGCTCTTTATCTTGATAGGTAGAATTGCATCGCAACTTCCATATTTCGCAGATATCGCCGCCCGGGTACACACTGTTTCTTTGCTTGGTAGTGCTATCGCTATCATGTTCGTGTATCTGGTAGCGGTAAAATTGATTACCCGCTTCCGGGGATCACCAACCACAATATTGGATAAGCTGATTGTATATGGGTCGTCGGCAATAGGCGCTTTCACATTAGCTTTCAGCACAACCTATTGGAACAACGCTATTGAAGCCGAAGTTTATGGTATGAGTATGTTGTTTGTAACTGTGATCGTGTGGCTTGCAATGCGCTGGTGGGAAGTGTCGGAAAAACCTCATAATGAAAAGTATATACTTCTAATTGCATATCTAATCGGACTTTCAGTCGGCGTACACTTGCTTTCTGTTCTTGTAATCTTCCCTGTGTTGATGATTGTATATTTCCGTCGGTATGAGTTCACGCGAAATAGTTTTATCAAGTTCGGTATTATTGGTCTGATTATCTTCTTTATAATCTATCCGGGCGTGGTGCAATTTTTACCATCTATGCTGGATGGCGAATTCAAAGGAATAAAAAGCGATTTATTACCGTTCATTCCACCACTTTCACTGATCGCTGCCGCTTATGGTGTGTACAAAGCCAAACAAACGAAGCAGAAAATGCTGCAAATCGCCTGCCTATCATTTTTATTGATTGTTTTTGGTTATACAACCTACACAACCGTTATAATGCGTGCGAATGTAGATAACATGCCGATGAATGAGAATGCACCACACGATTTAGCGGGCTTGACGAGTTATCTCGGTCGTGAACAATACGGCGATACACCTCTTCTAAAGGGAGATAGTTATGATAACGACCAGCAAACATTTGTAGAGAAATATTTTCCCCGGAGATGGTCTCGCGAGGCGATGCATGAGGCAACACGTGCTAACTACACGAGTGATTCCGATTTTCTCTGGCGATATCAAATCGATCATATGTTTATCCGTTATGTGCTATGGAATTTTATCGGTGCGGAAGGAGATTGGCAGGATGCCGGTGTGAGCTGGAAAAGTACATGGGGTATTCCATTCTTGATTTCTTTGCTCGGTGTTTATTATCACTTAAAAAAAGAATGGAAGATGGGATTGATATTCATAGCGATGTTCATTATTATGGGCATCGTTCTTGCTTTATACCAAAATCAGCAAGATCCCCAACCTCGCGAACGTGATTACTTCTATGTGGGTGCATATTTTGTTATGGCGCTCTGGATTGCAATTGGTATTGTCGGTCTTATTGATTTGCTTCGGGAGAAACTTAAGAATGCTGCTACGTTCACAGCGGCGACTTCGGGAATTCTCCTCTTGAGTGCAGTTGCTATTCCGATAAATCTTATGAGAATCAACTGGCAAGAGCACGATCGCAGCGGTCAATATATTGCATGGGACTACTCTTATAATCTTTTGCAGAGTTGTGAACCGAACGCGATCCTCTTCACAAATGGCGATAACGATACTTTCCCGCTCTGGTATTTACAGGATGTTGAAGGTGTACGTAGAGATATTCGCATTGTCAATCTAAGTCTGGTGAATACATCCTGGTACATTTCACAATTAAAGAATCAAATGCCTCATGGCACACCTAAGGTACCAATCTCATTGAGTAATCAGCAAATTGAACGGGTATCACCCATCGCATGGAAACCCAGTCAGCGTGATATTCCTGTTTCAAAGGACGTGATCGACCGATTCATTTCTACTGACCAGCCAAAACAATCCAATGTTCAGTTGGTCGATTCGAATGTTGTCAGGCAGGGGAAAATTACGTTCACGATGAGTGGAGTTCCTTACTCAAATGATGTTCGTGTTCTTCGCGTGCAAGATATCATGGTGTACGATATCATCCGATCGAACCGATGGGAACGTCCAGTTCATTTTGCTGTTACATGTTCACCAGATTCAAAAATCGGACTCGATAATTATCTCTGGATGCAAGGACTGACATACATACTGAAGCCGTATAAAATACCATCTAATGAAATGGGGATCGAATACGATATAATGGCTTCAAATCTTCTCGCTAAGGACGTTAAGCCATCCAAAACACCGCAGCTCGGCTATCTTTTCCGCAATTTAAACAATACCAAAGTTTATTACGATGAGAATGTTCAGCGAATGGTGATGAATTATCGCTTCAATTTTATTCGCCTCACCGAGTATGCGATGAAAGTCAAGAACGATCCTGTGCAGGCAAAGAAATTATTAGAATACATGGAAGAGATTATACCATTCGAGATACTACCAATTCAGGAATGGCGTATAACTTCATACTTGATGAATTTGTTTAACGCCGTTGGTGACAAAAAACATTATGAAGTTTACGCACAACATATGGAGAAGACTGCCTTGGAAATGCTTAACTCGGGACGTACCGACCCGCAGGATCCTTTAATGGCGTACCGTACACTTGTTGAGATATATGATGCGAAGCAGGATTATTCTTCCGCTCTCGAAATTCTTAAACGTGCAGCTACCCAATATCCGAATGTTCCAGACTTGATGGGCAGGATTCAATATTATGAACAAAAGTTGAAGGGAAATGTTGCTCCCGATACAAATAAACCGAAATAAGAATTCGCTTCATCGCTATATCGGTATCTATCGAGCAGCAGAATAAAGTGAATCCCTAAATGGTTGATGAATATTCATCTGGAACTTCGATTCATCGTTTTGGATAATTATATCTATAAATGATGTATGAAGATCCTCATCTTCAATTGGCAGGACATCAAGAATCCACTTGCTGGCGGTGCTGAAGTTCATCTACACGAGATATTCTCACGTGTTGTGAAACTTGGACATGAAGTAACTTTGTTCTGCTCTTCGTTTCATGGTGCACATACTGAAGAAGTAATCAATGGTATTAGAGTCATCAGGCATGGAGGGAGGTATCTATTCAACTTCCTTGTACCCATCCATTATTGGAAACATTTTCAGCATGAAAAGTTCGATATCGTCATCGACGATATGAATAAGATACCTTTTTTTACGCCTCTCTACGTTCGTGAACCATTGTATTTTATTATTCATCATTTATTTGATAAAAGTATTTTTCGGGAAGCACCGTTACATTTTGCACTTTATGTTTACCTAATGGAAAAATTAGGTGTTGCCATCTGCCGAATGAAACACATTCCCCTGATGGTAGTATCACCGAGTACAAAAATGGAAATGCTTCATAATGGTTTTCGGGAAGAAGAGATTGGATTCGCATACAATTGTGTTGATCACGAGTTCCACCACCCAATGGATATACCTAAAAGTAAAACTCCACTCATCGGATATTTTGGGCGCGTAAAAAAATACAAATCGATCGAGCATCTCTTAAAAGCTTTTACGATTGTCAGAGAAAAAATACCTAATCTGGAACTTATCATCATCGGCGATGGAGACTATCGTAAGAATCTTGAGATCACTGCCGAAGCACTCGGGATTACCAATGCTGTTCGTTTCACGGGGTATGTGGACGAGAATGAAAAAGTAAAACTTCTCCAGCAAGTGTGGTTTATGGTGAATACTTCATCAAAAGAGGGCTGGGGTTTAACAGTTATTGAAGCTAATGCCTGCGCAACAACCGTGCTGGGAAGCAACGTCCCTGGATTACGCGATGCGATCAAGGATGGTGAAACCGGATTATTATATGAATATGGAAATATTAAAGAGCTTTCGGAGAAAATATTTATATTGGTGAAGGATTCTTCCCTTCGAGATCGTTTGGCGAAAGCCGCCCACGAATGGTCGAAGACATTCGATTGGAACGAAGTTGCAAAGCATGTAGTGGATCTATTTGAGCAAAGAATTAAGAACCGAGGATAGCGAAGGAAATCGGAATCCTATATGAAAATTCTTCTCATATCGGCAATTCATGCACCGTTTATCCAGGATGATATTGATGTTTTAAAAAAATATTTCGCAGTTCAGAAGCAAATCGGTCATGGGCTTATCGCAATCATAAAAATATTTTTTCGTGTTTTCTCCACCGACGTCGTTTTCTGCTGGTTTGCGTCTACCTATGCATTTGTCGGAGTTGTGGTTGGTAAAATGTTGGGTTTGAAATCAAT
>CAYGZC010000112.1:0-21419 GCA_964354225.1 uncultured Chlorobiaceae bacterium
GTCTCGGACTGATAAGCGAGATAACTGAAGATGAGCGTCTGTTCGCCAGATTCAATGGAGAGCAAGTAATTTCCCTGAGTATTAGTGATCGTACCTTTGGAAGTACCGAGGATCCGGATATTTGCTGCGGCGAGCGGCTCACCCGTTGAAGCATCTGTAACTTTTCCGCGGAGTGAAAATGTTGTTTGAGCAGAAATATAAACTGACGATAATAATAAAGTCAGCGTAATTAGAATGGACCCAAAATATCGGATTGTTTTCATTCAAGATCTTCTTATATAAATGTTGACTCTAAACTAAGTAGATTTTATAAGATTTGCAATACGGTTTTATTCTAAGTTTGTTACAAAATAAAAAGGCGAACCAATTTCGTTCATCGGTTCGCCTTCTGATAGGTGTTTTTTGATTTACTTATAGTTAGTATCAAATGATACTATTTAAGTAGCAACATCTTCTTTACCTGCGTGAACGTCCTGTTTGGGTCACTCACACTCACCGCATGAATCCTATAGAAGTATACACCGCTCGCAATCGGTGTACCCCAATCACTTATCGAGTTCCACTTCATTGACTTGAATCCAGGTGCCTGTATATCATCCACTAGAATTTTAACCTCCTGCCCAAGAATGTTGTAAATTGTTAACTTGACATTTGACATCACCGGTAAAGAGTATTCAATAATTGTTATTGGATTGAACGGATTAGGATAATTGCTTTCCAATTTAAACTGATCGGGTAATCCTTTTTCCTCCTTGACATCAAGCGGAGATAAGATTACAATTTTAATTGAGGCGGTATCCAATCCTAACCCATCATTGACGGTAAAAAGTAGACTGTCGGTACCAATGAAGTCAGTGTTGGGCTGATAAACAATCGTATCAACTTTCAGCACGGCTGTTCCAAAAATTGGACCCTGCAGTATTGCAAAACTTACAGGATCTCCATCGGAGTCTGATCCTATTAACTTGATAATCAGTTCATTATTTTTGGTAGATGAAAAAATTTGATTTTCTCCAACTGGAGCCGTATTGGTAACTGTAATGTATACTTTTGCAGAAGCTGAATCGATCCGATCATACACCTTGTATACCAGACTATCAACTCCGATAAAGTTGGTGTTTGGAGTATATTTGACAACCCAAGGTAATGTATCGTTAGTGATGATTGATCCGTAAGTGGGAAGTGTAATTTTATAAACTAATGAATCATTATCCGGATCTGAGGTATCTAACAAAACTATAGACGAACGATTTTTCTGAATTTTCGTTGATACTATATTCGCAATCGGAGGATCATTGACGGGATTTACTCTAATTGCAATGGTAGCTGGTGTATTACTAGTCGCGCTACCGTCATTTACTTCATATGTTATATACTCATATCCATTGAAATTATGATTTGGTATATATGTAATATTGGGTGGTGTTCCTGATAAAGTACCATTTACTGCCTGACTCACGAAGACATAGGTTAATGTATCATCATCTTTATCATATGCACTCAGACTAACCGGAACGGAGACCTCCTCATCCGTTGTAAACTGGAATACATTATCAACATCGATCCATGGATTTGTCATATTCTGTAGAATTCCATGGCTACTATTTCCTGTGGCATCATAGGTGATCGTTCCATTACGTTCATCAAACCGCCAATAGCCTATTAATGATGGATCACCTTCGTCGATGATTATTTGCATATCTGCAGCTATCTGTGAAGAACTCCTCTCCGTATTCCAGACACGTACTTCATCGATGATTCCATCAAAATTTTCAGTACCGATTATGTTCGACCCAATCTTCAGTGTAGAATCTTCATTTGAAGGATTACCGGACGGTGAACTGTTAGTTGTAATTAGTGCTCCATTTATATAGCTCTTTAGCGTATCACCATCATATGTGGCTGCAATATAATACCACTGATCGGGGAGTATGGTTCCATACGATGCATAATATTCTGTTCCTCCTACATCTGCCACAACCGATCCCCGTCGATTAGCATCAGGATTATCCCAGTAAATCTGGAAATTTTTCCCTCGACTTATTAAAACCGACGTATCATTGTTTACCGGACCATCTGGGCTTTTTACCCATAGCTCTATCGTCCAAGTATTCAATTGAGAGTTAAATCCAGTTCGAACATAATCGTTTTTACCATCGAAAGATAATGAACTACCAAAACCGGCGATAGGTCGGTTATTTGTAGGATCAAGATTTATAAATACTTTCCCTTCTCTAGTGAATATTCCATCGGTAACTGAATATCTTAACGTATCCGTCCCCCGATCATATGAGTTTTCCTGAATCTTGTTAAGTGTTATGCTAGGAGTGTAAGTAATTGTCCCGTCTAGATTGACAACGGCTTGGCCTGATGACCCAACCAGAATAGAGTCGATGATCCATAGAGAGTCATTATCCGGATCTGTATCATTTTGTAGAATTGGGATTATTACATTCGATTCGCCGATATTGAGGGAGCCATAATCATCAGCTATGTCGGGAGGATCACTCACAGGATTAACAGTTACTATTACCGACGCTTGTGATGTTATTGAACCATCGCTCACACCGACTCTGAACATGTCATTACCGTAGAAGTTCACCGATGGAGTATAAACATAATTGGGTGGTGTACCGGAAATTGCACCATTTGTTGGATTTTGGGTGATGGAATAACTTAATGAATCCCCATCTGAATCTGTGGCAGTCACCACGATAGTCAACAACGAATCCTCGGTTGTCATTGAAGAATAGGAAGGTGAAATGGTTGGAGGTGCATTCTGTACGTTGATCTTCATGGTTCCTCTGGCTGTCGAGTTATCATCTGTAGCAGCAAAATAGAAATTGTCAATACCCGAATAATTTGTATTAGGAGTATAGATCAAGTTAGGTGGTGCACCCCTAAGGGAGCCATAATTCGGTGGGGCTACAACAGTATATAAAATTCCAGATCCCTCAGGATCAAATGCTTGCAGTGTACATTCGACCTGAACATTCTTTTTAGTGACGATAGTCCTTCCATAAGCGATCGGGGGATCGTTAATTCCATCATCAAAAAATACGGAAAATTTTTTCTTATCAACAATTTGCCCATCACATCGTGATTTAAAAATTAATTGCAAATCCTCATAGTTATAGTTATTTTGTCCTTTCTTGACGGTAACCTCAGCGATAATGTTTGACATAGAATCTATTTCAGGTTCGATGAAATCCTTATCATTAATCTTAATTGTTGCACCTTGGGCGCTTGCTTCATCAATCTCAAGTCTATAGGTGTTTGTTTCATTACTAAGATTCCCAAGGGTTATGGTGAATGTTGCAAGTGAGTCTGAAGGAACGCTGTACTGCACAGTCGGATCAATAGAAAGACTGACCCCCTCGCGGGCAAAGGTTTTTTGTTCCCACGGGCAACTGCTGCTACCACCAACCAAATCGAAGACGGGTGTTCCGTAAACCATATCTTTTTTTATATCAACTGAAAAAGCATCACCGATATCATTGTCCTTGAGTCCATATCCAACTTCATTCATCGTTGTTGTTTCATTCTTGGTCGAGTTACCCGTATTATACGAAAATCGCAACTTTTGCCCCCCTTTGGTTGATGAGTAATCCTTGACTATATCCGCGCCCAATTCAATTGTTACCTCCGGCGTAAGATAAGCATTGAATTCAAAGTTAGTAGCATGCCTTCGTTTGGTTTCTTCAGAATATTCATCATTCGCTCCTGCACTAAAAGTCCGATTCAAACTGAAAATCGCGTCTTTCTTCAACCGCGTATTCCGATCTACAACTTGTTCCCATACTTCTAGTTGATCAAGGTAAATTCTTGCGGAATCAAGATTGTTTCGTGATATATAAATATTTGCCAAATTCCTGAGGTCACGGATAAGCACATTCTTGATATGGTGTTCAGTATAGGAAAATGTTGTCTTGAAGCCAGTTCCACCCAAAGCTAAACTTTTACTAAGTTTGGGTTGACATGTTGCTACATCGTACTCCAGAATATCACATATCGCATATAACAAATTGATAGCACCGCCGTTATATACATCGGCGTCAGAACCGACATACTGCTCTTCCGAAGAAGTTGAGTATTTGGATTTGGTTGTAAAACAAAATTCTTGTTCATCTGTATTAACCCACTTCGCCCCAAGCTCCAAACTTCCACCGACTTCGACATACGCACCGGTCATACCAAAGAAGGGTTTCTCAGCACCAAAACCGAGACGAACATTTTGCCATCTGTTTATGCTTGCGTCTGTCTGAACTGAAAAACTTACAGTTTGACAAATGGTTGTTGTTTTTGAGATAAAGCTATAACTGCCATCCCCTGGTGGATCTCTCAATATCAAAACCGGAATTTCAGGCGAAACCGTTGTGAATGTCTTCTCACGTGGTTTAGCTCCTGTTACCATCATCCAATTACTAACGACTTGTGCTCCACCCGGAGTAGAAACCGTAACTTCTAACCTTTTTTGATATGGTTTTATACCACCTGACAAGATGTTCGGAAAACCTGGACGAAGAGGATAAAATCCGAAACCATTTCGAATCTGAACTATAGTTGCAGTGTCGATATCCCCGACATCATCGGATATTTCGACTTGTCCGGAATCAACGTAACAAGATCGGTCACCGTACCGCTCAAGGACTCGGAGTTTAAGTGGATAAACTCTCCCTTGTTGAACAACAGGGATAGGACAATTTCCTTGGGCTGGAATACCCGAAATGTTGAGATCGGGAGGAGTACGATAGATAAAGTCAAGTTGTTGATCGCTCTGAATCAAGGAAACATATTGAGGACGCGGTGCAAAGTACTCTATCGCATCGAGGTTATTCGGATTAAGATAGATTACTCTCATACTATATTTTGTCGCCGGAAGAGTTATAGTATAGGCACCCATGCTATTGGTTGCTTGGGTTTTTGTGATACACCCAGTTGTATCCATAATTTGTATGGTGGCGCTCCCAAGTGTATATTTACACGCACCCGCGGCAACTACACCGTGAACTGTATGAGTCTGTGTATCAAGAAAAATAACCCCGGACGTATCCGCAAAGAAATTTTTCCGTATGGAATCGGGACTAAATGTGTGCCCTTTGAACCGTGGCTTTATAGTGTGAATGCCTGAGCTCATAGGAATCGAGAATGCTCCTCCGTTACCACTTCTTCCCGCAGGCATATTATCAATGAGGAATTCTACACTGTCAATAGGACAAGCGGGACTAGTATTGGCAAATTGTACACTACCCGACATTGTAATTGCTGATTCGTCAGTAAACGTAATGTTAATTAACGGGTTGTTAGTTGTCGTTAACATTTTTATAAGGGAATCGGGTTTTATTGTACGATCTGTTTTTCGTGCTTTCAATGTAAAATATGTATTCTGATTCCCATAATTCAAGTTTTTAAAAACATAGTTATCCTGATCCGGCGACACGTTAGATATCGTTGTAACGGTAATCTTTGCAGGCGAAGCAAAATCAGTAAACACTGCCCCGTTCTTTAATATCCCATAATTTGCATTAGACGAGAAATCGTTTGCAACCGTTTTATTTTTATTAAAAGTGGTTGATGTATCTTCATCAAACCGCCAATAACCGATTATGCCGTCCTCATCTCCCTGTAAATATTTAGGCATTGTTTTTTTGATATCCCCTTCCGACCTCGCAATATTCCAAACACGGACCTCGTCAATAACACCATCAAATCCTTTCCCGATAGTCAGCGGCAATTCATTAGCCACCAGGCTCGTACTAGTGTCGTGGAGTATCTGCTCAACTCCATTACAATAGAGTTTCCGCACACCGTTATTATTAACAGCAGCGATATGGTACCATTGATCTTCGCTGAGAATACTGTCTGTAAAGGCATCATCAAATATAATTCCGGCTGGTTGATCGTTTCTTAGACCTAAACGGAAATTCTTAGATAAAATCACAGCAGAGTCATTCAACGATCTTGGGTAGATCCATGCTTCAATCGTATAATTGTTTACAATATTCAGTGAATTATCGTGCGGAATTTGAACAAAAGCGCCTATCCCATCAAATGAAATGGCTTTATACCTATTCGGATCAGAACGTTCTATAAATACTTCGACATCTGGAACAGCACCGCCGCTTAGGGTCTTTACGATTCCACTGATCATTCCATCGTCAGGAATTCTACCGTAATCTGAAACCCTCCTAGATACACGCCCTCCCGCGAACCTGGCTGCAACAGAATATTTATAAATAATACCTGGCTTTGCAGTTGCGTCAATATACGATGTCATGTCATAAGACAGGATGGTCGGATTGATATCATCACGGTAAACAAGGAAATCGGTTTCATTTCGGGAATTATCACCCCAATTTATAGTTATCTCTTTCGGTTCCGGTTCATCATCAGATGCGCTAACAGGTCCGGGCATGAATGCATAAAATGTTGTTTCCTTGGAAAATGCGGAACCGGCAAACGCGTTATCGATTGCTTGAACACTCCAATAATACTTACCATCTCTCAGAGAATCAATTTTCCGTGAGGTATTATAACCACTGTTTCCCAAATGAGGAATTCTGCGATAACCATCAGTTAGATTTGCCATTGGTGATACGACTCTTATACCATTGGATATTGTATCTATCCGGATGTTATAGGTGAGACCACTCTGGGGAGTCGTATGATCATTCGACTTATTCCAACTTAAAATCACTGATGAAGTATCGATCAGCGCGGTTGGACCATTCGGTTGTGATGGGGCTGTATTTGTTATCCCAAAGTCATTCCGATAGATTTTTGTAATTATTTGAGACCATTCATAATCTCCTGTTAATATGACATCAAGATCGCCATCATTGTCATAATCACCCCAAGCGGTTGAACCCATCGCGACTTGGGGTAATCCAAAACATATATCTTTAAAAATTCCATTGCCATCATTCCGATAGATTTTTGTCACACATATTTCGTCATATTCTTCGATAAAATAACCTGTCAGCAGAATATCGAGATCTCCATCGTTGTCATAATCACCCCATGAGACTGAACTACCACCGACTCCCAGCAGACCAGCGTTGAAGTCCCTAAATGTTTCTCCACCATCATTCCGATATATTTTTGAGATTAGACCTTCGTCGCTATCTCCCGTCAATAAAATATCCAAATCACCATCGTTGTCATAATCACCCCATGCAACTGAACTATTATAGATTCCCAGCAGACCAGCGTTGAAGTCCCTAAATGTTTCTCCACCATCATTCCGATAGATAGATGCGGTACCATTACCCGTTAATAGAATATCGAGGTCACCATCGTTGTCATAATCACCCCATGCAACTGAACTATTATAGATTCCCGGCAGACCAGCCTTGATATCGGTAAATGTTCCTCCTCCATCATTCCGATAGATAGATGCAATGCCATTACCCGCCAATAATATATCCAAATCACCATCATTGTTATAATCACCCCATGCAACTGAACCATTATCGACTCCCGGCAGACCAGCATTGATATCGGTAAATGTTCCTCCTCCATCATTCCGATAGATAGATGCGGTGCCATTACCCGTTAATAGAATATCAAGGTCACCATCGTTATCATAATCACCCCATGCAACTGAACTATAATTGACTCCCGGCAGACCAGCATTGATATAGGTAAATGTTCCTCCTCCATCATTCCGATAGATAGATGCGATGTCGTTACCCGTCAATAAAATATCCAAATCACCATCATTGTCATAATCACCCCATGCAACTGAACTATTTGTAACTCCTTGTATAGAAGGAGTCGGAATTTCGATCATAAAAGAGTCAGTAGTAACCTGTGTTATATTTGAATTTGTGCTTGAACCTACAGATGACTTATAAGCTCGTACTCTATAATAATATGTTTTACCACTCTGAAGCGAATCTACGGTTTTATTCGTTGTATCTTCTACATCAAAATTATTATACCTTGACAACATCAAAGTAAAATTTTGGTCAGTAGCTACATCTAAAAAATATTTGTCTGCCGTACCTGTAACTGGGCGAGTCCAATTAGCCCTAAAACTGTAATAATCAATTTCAGTCGCGCCGGTAGTTTTTGGAACTACCATCGCGTAACTTTCCACCCACGAGGGTGAGCCCTGTAGAGTCCCATCGTTGGTTCCTTTTTCATCTGTTAATATGGTTCCGCTGTTAGAATCAAATTTGTAATATGCTACAAGTCCACTCGGCAATGGATCAATTGGTCTATCAATATAAGCTTGAATTTCCTCCTGAGTGCGGGCGATATTCCAGATACGGACTTCATCTATTTTTCCATTAAAATGTCTGGTTGGAGCATATCCATCGCTTGCTAACCATAAAGGATTTGATGTACCACCGATGTTCGCAGCTCTTGTTATCCTTTTTACCTCTCTACCGTCTACATACACAATGAGATTTGAACCATCATACACTCCTGCAACATGATGCCACGTATTTAGAATTAGCACAGGTATATCCGTGATAGCACGAGATACATTGCCAGCACTGCTAACAATGAAGTTAAGTTTTCCTCCTGCCCCACAACGCAAACTATAACCACGTTCATTGGCTGTTTTCGCAATAATGGGTCCACTATAAGAAGAATCCCCCCAAGCCCATGCGTAAATCCAGGCTTCAAGTGTAATTGCGGGTCCAGTAATTTGAATAGTTGCATTATTACCGCAGTCCACATACTGGTTAGTCCCGTTGAATTGAAGTGCGTTATTGGTTTGCGCAAGTATTGGAATATTACAAACGAGAAATAATGTGATTGTTAGCGTGAATAATATCGCGCTTCGATGTTTATTAACAAATTGCATAATGATACCCACTTTGATAATAAGTATTATGAAAAAATAATTATTTAAATAAAACGTTTGATGCTATGATCTACCACAACCGTATCTTTGTTGGGCGCGGTGAACGAGAAGCTAAAGAGAATTTCAAGAACTGTTAGTATTCTGTCAATTGTGCAGAATACAACTACTGATTGATTATGACTTGGTAAAGTTGTTGGAGAGAACTACGCTGTTGGTTTGCCGCGGGGAAGATATTGTACGTATGAAATTAATAGGCTGAATCGGTGCGGACTCAAGGATTTGATAAGGGCAAATTGCTGTATGCTTGATAACTGATTTAGTAGTACGATGATCCCAATCTGTATTTTAACTTTTGGAACTGATGAACGAGGTTTCGGTCGTACCCATTTTGGTTCTGAAGTTCACGATTCAGTTTTTGTAGCTGTTTCAATGTGACATTTATCTGCGGTTGGAGTAAATGCTTCGGTAGAGGGGGCAAGTCCAAGCCGACCAGAGAATACAATAATAAAATATAACGCTACAAACATCGGTAGTATAATATTTTTTATGTTATGGTTCACACTTTATGGGGAAAAGGGTAGGCTCAATGTATAGCTTATTTTTTTAAAAAGCAACTCACAACAAAAATCCAGTACCTTGTAACACCTTGTATCACAATGAGTTATCAGTGTTAATGGGGGTAATTTTCTGAGATTCATAATATAATATTTTTGGTTATCCTTTCAATGAGTACCAATCTCATCTCTGTTGAGTTGGGAAGCTAATAAACTATCCCATGTTCTCATCGCATTAACACCATCTTCTTCACATCCATGAATGTACCCGATTTAATTCTATACAAATACATCCCGCTTGCCAGATTTGCAAAGTCGGCGTGAACGGTATATGAGCCGGCTTCATAATTTCCTTCTGCAAGCGTCATCACTTCCTTCCCTAAAATATCATAAACCTTCAAGCTAACAGTGCTTCTAACTGGAACATCAAATGATATCGTAGTTGTAGGATTGAATGGATTAGGATAATTCTGTGAAAGCATGAACGTTGTTGGAATCTGTTTCTTGTCGCCAACGCCTTCAGTATATGGAAGTATCCTAAAGCAGCTATCAGCGCCGGGCCAGTCGGTTAGTGGACTCAAATCGGTTCGTAGCTCACTTTCCAATCCGGTTCCATAACGAGTTATATCGTAATATCTATAATCACCGCCTATGTAATCTTTAAAACCGATGGAAGCTCCTGTCGCAAACGCCGGCATACTTCCTGAAACTTTTGGTCCGTAGGCATATTCTATTATATTCGTTGTTTCATGAAGCTTTATTTGAAAATTGATGAATGTTGTTGTACTCGGATCATAATTCGCAGGAATGTTCTTCCACTCAACAATGAATGTCCGGTCAGGCAAAGAGCCGATAGTAGTGTAGCTTATTTTTTGATCGTACCCATCGGCAATCAAATCGGCCCACCAAGCACCAAGAACTTTTGTAGGACGCTCGGTATTAGCCAGAGCCGCCTCTCGGAAATATACACCAAGCTGACCATCAGTTGAAAGCCCGAGGAGACTCCCCGGTGTTCCAGATCCAAACTCCAACCATCCGTTTGTGCTTATCTGTACCGAATCGTAAAAGTTGTCATCGTATCTGAAAGTAAATGGAAGTGGTGCCTTCTTCTGGATGTCATCGCCAACGGGTCCATCTGAACCAGCGGAGATTTCGCTATACGGTGAATACACTTTTGTAACTGTATAGTTTTGAATGGAAGGACGTAATAGAACCAACATTGCACCTCTTAACGTATCATTATTCTGGTCATCGTCAGTGGCAAGCGTAATAGCTTCAAGTGTATAATAACCGGGATCGGTTGGAATAAAACTTCCATCAAAGGTTACTTTCCTTGTCTCGGCTATTCCCAGTGCGCTAATCCGTTTTGTGTTTGAATATACCTCAGTAGAATATTTTAAAATCCGGTATTTAACATTAAATGAATCGGCACCAGTTTGTAAGCTGATGTTCCGGAACGATGCCCGAATAGGAGATATAGTTGCATTAACCATATATCTGCTTCCATCTACCGGAATATCCAGCGAAGCAACTTTGTAATCAAAATAATTAGAAGGTATATCGGAAAGCAGTTTTCGTTCCCATACACCATTCCCATGTGTGGCAACTCTCAAGGCACGATTGGATGGCGATATTACAAGATCGGCAACTATAACCGCATCCGGAAGTCCTTCGTTAAAGCCAGACCATGTTGATCCACCATTCGTTGAGACGTAAACACCAATATCATTTCCGGCGTATATCACATTGGGATGTAGTGGATCAACAACAACTGCTGTGGTTGGGGCATTTGGCAATGAGCCGCTTATGTCTGTCCAGTTTATTCCGGCATTAGTTGATTTGAAAAGATGACCTGAATCGAAACCGCCCATAGCAATATAAACGATGCGTGAATCGGTTGGATCCACTGCCATATCCATCGGATAGCGGTTAGGGAGTGTTCCCGAAATGTTAGTCCATGTCACTCCGCCGTTAGTTGTTCTATAGACGTCGGTATAGTAAGTAAATATTGGAGCCATTCCAACATATACTGTATCGGGATTTGTTGCAGATATTGCCATTGATAGCGCAGGATTACCATCAAGCTCGACTCCAAAATTTGTCGGTGACCAGCTTCCGGCAGCGGTTACTGATTTATATATTATTCTATCTCCGAAGTAAAGTATGTACGGATGTGATGGTGACACTACAAAAGGTGAATTCCATGCACCGATACCGCCAAATCCAAAAGAACCCGGTCGAAAGGAAGCCCCGCGATCGGTAGATTTAGAAATACTTCCACCGAAACGGTTACCGGCGTACATAATGTAATCGTTTGATTGATCGATCGCTGTCCAGCCAGCTTCATCAACTACTGAATTATGATCCCATATTGGTGATCCTAAATAACGGTAACCGGGTATATGGTCTTGTGATTGACCTATAGCAAGAAATGAATCTGTCGAAGAACATGAAAATCCATTATAGAATTGTCCCGTCTGCATACCAAACCCGATATTAGTGTATGAGCCACCGAAATCTGTTGAGCGATAAACACCGTCATCGTTGACGACATAGATTATATTTGGATTTGTAGGATGAACTGCAAACGAGTGGTTATCTGAATATCCGGTTGAGACCGAAAAGAAAGTAATACCGCCGTCTGTAGATTTACTTCGTCCAACTGCATTATGGATGATGATACTTGAATCCATAGGATGTACAATAACAAAGTGTGAATACCAACCCTGCACTCCCATAAAGCTGTTGTTCATCGGGTAATCTTTTAGTTTTACCCAGCTGCCGCCAAAATTTGTGGATCGGTAAAGTGCCGCACGACCCGTTGTGCTATCGGCTGCGCTGGCATATACTACATTGGGATTAGCAGCATAAAGGTCGAGTGTTGTTTTACCACTATAGCTTTGTAATGGAGAAGTATCCCATATATTACCACCATCAGTTGTTAATAATGTAACGCTGGTTGTGAAATTTCCAAATGTGCACAAAACTTTATTTGTATCTGTAGGATGAATAACAATATCTTCCGCCATCCAATACCAGAGCATCTCTTCCCATGCCCCGCCTGCATTTGTTGTCTTATAAATACCTTCAGTGGTTGCCGCCCATAGCGTGTTGTGATTGAGTGGATTCATTTTTATTGCCTGAATGCCGCTCTGACTGTTGTATGACCAATCGAGACTTTTCGTCCAGGTTATTCCTCCATCTGAAGTTTTAAGAATACCAATACCGTAGCTTCCACGCGTTGTGCGAATAACAACACCACCGACCGCATTTTGATATTGATATACTTCCCCAGTTCCCAGGTACATTCTATTCGTGTCGACCGGATCAATAACAATCGCACTTATTCCAAGAGCCGGCTGTCCTAATTTTACTTGTTCCCAATCTTGCCCTAACCCGCCTGTGTACGAGCGCCACAAACCGCCGCTTGCAGTGCCAACATAAACAGTGGAAGGATTTTTTGGATTGATGGCAACACTCTTCGATCTGCCCTGAAGATTAAGCGGACCGATTGGATCCCAAACGCTGCCAGCACTTAACGTTCGCGGCACCTCTCGTGTTTTCATCTTTGTAGATTGAAATGCTTTAAAATATTTATCTCGGGGAATATCTTTATCGGGATATGCACGCGAGCGTGTCCAAAATTCCAATGCCTCAAGTGCACCTGACCTGCCATTTTTCTTACCTTCTTCGCCCTCCTTAACTGCCGGCTGTTCCTGCAGCATGAAAATTGAACAAAAGGTTATCAAAAAGACAATAATACTTATGGAAATATAATGTATCCTACGCATATTTTTCTCCTTGGATAAATAGTAGAATTTTGATGATAAAGAAAGGTAAGCTGATTTTATTTTAGAATCAAGAATGGGTTGAATCTAAATAGCATGAAAAATCAATTATTTGACTTTTCAGAATATATTATTACATTTTCGATGTACTGAAAGATATGTTACTAAACGAATACGAAAAGCCGACAAAGCAACACTACCAGATTCTGCTCTTAAGCTGGGCGGGATGGGTGTTTGATTTCTACGATCTCATCCTCTATACATTTCTACTCATTCCAATTGGTCAGGAACTCCAACTAAATAATGTAGAGCTCTCGTATGTTCTCGGTGCATCACTTGCGGCTACGGCAATCGGCGGAGTTTTGTTTGGAATATTTGCTGATCGTTTTGGAAGAAAGAGCGCGCTACAATGGACAATCTTAACTTATAGCATCGGGACATTCCTTAGTGGATTCTCTGCCAATTTACCAATGTTAATAGCTTTCAGAATTATCACCGGTTTAGGTGTTGGCGGTGAGTGGGCAACCGGACAAACGTACGTGTGCGAAACATTTCCTCCGAAGATGAAAGGTCGGTTCGGTGCTTTCATGCAAACAGGTGCGCCGCTGGGAATTGCACTCGCTTCAATCATCGGAGGATTTATTACTCCGACTATCGGCTGGAGAGCAAGCTTCTTCATCTCCATTTTACCTGCATTATTGGTAATTATCATTCGAAAAAAACTTCCCGAATCGGATGTTTGGGTTGAGCAGAGGAAATTAATTTCTGGACGAACTGCAAACAAAGAAGTAGTGAAAAGAGAAAGCATCAGCGCATTTACAATGCTCTTCTCGAAAACTTATAGAAAGCTTTTCATTCTGTCTTTGATACTTGCAATCTTCGATATGTCGGCATACTGGTTCACTTACTCATGGCTTCCCGGTTATCTTCATCAACAAAGGCATTTTACATTAACAAAATCGGCTGCATGGATTTTAGTAACGCAAACGGGTGGTTTCATTGGATACTTCACATTTGGTTTTGTCGCAGATAAAATGGGACGAAGACCCGCATACTCCATTTACTCTTTCATCATGGCGGCTGGGCTTGTGATGATTACATTAATGTGGGACACAATTTCAATTTTTCCATCTGTAATTTTAGCTTTCATGTTCCTTGTAGGATTTGGAACGGGAATGTTCGGTGGATATGGTCCGCTCTTTTCAGAATTATTTCCAACAAAAATCAGAAGCACCGCAATGGGTTCTGCATTCAATTTAGCGCGAGGTGTTCAGTTCTTCACACCGGTTATCATTGCTGTAATTGCAGAAACGTACGGACTTGCAGGAGGGATTTCGCTTGCGGCTCTCTTTGCTTTACTAACGGGTGCTTGGATTTGGACTTTCCCGGAAACAAAAGGGAAAAAGTTGGAAACTCTATAATCGCATTAAAATTTCAATACACTCGAATCGGTAAGATTACGACCGGTGTTCCCTGCTGGTAAAACTTTCGTTGAATTGCGAACACAGTATAATTGTGTAGCCAGCGTGAAAAGAAAGATTCCTTCCCGAATACAAGCTGACCACCAAAGAACACCGATTGCGGATATTTCGTAAGTATACCTTTCGAGAGATTGGATATTTCCTCTACAACATCGATGCCTACTGCGGTGAAACCTTCTGCGTAATAACCATTCTTCCTCATGTAATTTATATAGCGGTCAACATCCGCTTTAACCGCTGTCTGCAGCCGATCGACTTCCGTTACGCCTTTGTAATTACCTGAATCGAAAATTCCGACTTCAACGAAAATAAAATTCTTGTACATATCACCGAACAATCTGATCACACTGAAAAGCGTATGCAGTCCTAATCCATTGAAACCATTCACCATTATTACTGCAGTTTTGGATTTAGGATTGTATGCCGCTTCGGGTTTCGGGTTTTTTATATCTTCAGGAGTCAATGGATCGTCAACCGATTCGACAACATTAACGAGAGAGTTTAATCGTCCGAGAAGTTTTTGTGTTTGCGTATAATGACGTCGTATAAGTAAAACAATTCCGGCAAGTCCGCCGGTTACTATGAGTGTTATCCAGCCGCCTTCAAAAAACTTCAACACAACTACCGATACAAGTATAAACGAAGTCAGAAGCAATCCGACACCGTTAATAAATAATTTCTTTCGCCAGTGTTTCTCCTGCCGCCGCTCGAGCCACCAATGACGCACCATTCCGGTTTGAGAGAGAACGAAAGTGATAAATACATTAATGGCATATAAAATAACCATGAATCTTACAGAACCTTGAGTCGAAATCATTATAACAAAAGCAGCAACGCCCATGATCAGAATACCATTTTGCGTGACGAGGCGGTCACTGAGTGTTGCAAACCTCGTTGGCATCCAGCGGTCAAGCGCCATATTTGATAAGACACGAGGACCATCTATAAAACCAGTCTGTGCCGCAATAGTAAGCAGTGCCGCCTCGGAAATCAGTGTAATCAATACAATGAGACTTCTGAAAAATTGACCCAAATGTCTCCCTGAGCGTAGCGAAGGGTCTCAAACAGAGTGAAAAAGAGATGTTTCGCTTTGCTCAACATGACAAAAAAGAATAATTCAGAAGTCTTACAATATAATATCCCCAATCGCTGCCCCAACCCGCTGTGATGTTTTGAAAGAGAATGGCATTTAGTGTTTTACCCTGTTGCGGCGTTACTCCATAAAGCAAGTAGGAGAACATTAATCCCATGACTAAAAGCGCAAGTGAAATTGCCATGTAACGCATAGTCCGTTTCGCCGTTTCAACCTTTGGTTCTCGTAAGATAGGAAGACCGTTACTGACCGCTTCGATCCCCGTGAACGTTCCCGCGCCCATACTATATGCACGGAGAACAAGCAAAATAACACCGATAATTCCTAATTCTGAAACCGAATTTTGAAGATCCAATTTTGTTGTCTCGATTACAACCGGGAGATTAAATAAATGCGATCCAAGAGCATAACCGATAAGTAAAACGTGAGTTAAAACGAAAATGATAAAAATCGGGATAAGAGGTACAACAGATTCTTTAATCCCCCGAAGATTTAAAATTATGAGAAGTAGAAGCACAAAAACGGCAAACTCAAGCCTGAAATGATACCATCCTGACGGAAGAAAACTAAACAAGGCGTCTGCACCACTGGCAACTGATAGTGTGATTGTAAGAACATAATCGATAAGAAGCGCACAGCCGGATATCATTCCAACTTTAGGTGACAACAGTTTACTTGCTACTAAGTAACCGCCTCCGCCAGTTGGGAACAGTTGTATGATCTGATAGTAACTTGTGCTTACAATAAATATTGTGAAAGCGCTTCCAAGCGCAACAAACAAACCTAAGGTAGGATGTCCTTGGAGGACGCGGAATGCTTCCTCGGGTCCATAACTTGATGAGGACATACCGTCGGCGCCGAGTGCAACCCACGCAAAGAATGCGATGAGAGATATTTTATGAAAAAGAGCTTTATCCTGAGGATTGCGGGAAGACCCGATAAAAAGCTTCCTCAGCTTCCTCCCAAAACTTGGTTCTTCATTTTCTTCCATAATTACACAAAATTAGTAGCAAAAAACCGATGCAAATATCCCTAAAAAATTGATGAGAAGCAAAAGCCCGGCTACCTGATCAGCATCATCTTGTGGACCTGGGTCTGGAGCGTTTCACTTTTATCCAGCTTAATTGATATGCGGCATAAGTAGACACCGCTTGACCAATGGAAGGTATCCCATTGTTTTTTATATAAACCGGATTGTAAATTTTCTTCAACAAGTGTTTCAACTTCCCTGCCAATAATATCAAACACTTCTACCGTCACGAATCCTGCATCGCGCACTGTGAAGTGGATTGTCGTTATTGGATTGAATGGATTTGGATAATTTTCTAATATAGAATAAGCTTCTGGTATTTTATCAGCAAGCTGATCTACGGCGGTCGGACTTCCAATCAATGGAAGCTCAATATACGACGGATGCGACTCACCAGCATAAATCGTTGCACTTGCTTGAGCAAACATCGGAACAACAAATGGAGAATCACCGAGCATGAGACGATTTGTTTTATCAATATTTGTCAGCTCAATTCGTATCCGACTTCCGCGAGAGAACTTATGGGCATGCTCAATCCCCTCAACTTCAATCCAATTGCTTGTTCCTGGTGACCAATGCCGGGCTGTAAAATTGATTCGATTGATAAAATATTTTTGATCCGTGCTGTCAACTTCATATATTTGAGCATGAAGAGGAAATTTGTCATTATTGGATTGCACAAAGAGTTTCATCTTCGGCGCTCCAATCCAGAGCACATCTTCCCACAACACGGGTGATGTAAATGAAAGTGTTTGTTTCGGTAAAAGTACATCAAAACGTGGTCCTTTGAATCCCTCGATGTACGCAGTGTCGAACGTGTACGCAGGGATTAGATAATTGTTTGCAAGTGTAAACGTATCAGTGTGCGATGTAGAAGAGAAGAGCAGCATCGAATCGCTCGCAAGATAAAATTTTCTCAGTTCAATCCCTGAAGGGGGCCAGGCAAGTTCCTGTTTTCTTGTCCATGAAAAATAACCAAGAGAATCCATCGGCAAATGACTATATGCGTATGTATAGATTGGTTCATCTAAAATTCCGTTCTGTTGATCGCGGAGGAAATAATTGAACCAGCGGGTAACAATATCGGATTGGTAAAGTCGCTCCGAATTTACAACATCGGAAAAATGTCCGCGTGTACCGAGATACAGTTTCTTTATACCTCCATAATCTTTGAACGATTGAATTCCGTCTGCCGCTGTAAAGTAATGATCCTGCCATTTTAATAATCGAAGAGACGGGATTGTTTTACTGTTCAATTGTGAAGTATCAATATCTCTTTCTTTAACAAAGTGTTCGGCAAATGCATCGAAATTATCCTCACGCATATAACTCCACAATGTATCCCTGATCGGATCGAAGCGGACACCAAGATTTTGTTGAAGCAAGAGCAGAACCGTTCTGCGTACTGAACCGTTTACTAACATGTCTGATGCCCAGTGAGGAACAATCACATCCGAAGAAACCGCGCGAACCGGAAGGTCATCTGCAATGGCCCACAAACCGTGCAATCCGCCCTGTGAACCGCCGGAAAGGCCGATCTTTGTGGAATCCACTTCTGGCATCGACTTCAGAAAATTAAAAACTTCTTCAAGGTCGGATCTTTCTTTTACAGACATTATAGTCGAGCCGCCTGTTGATTTCCCATGCCCGCGTACACTATAACACATCGTAACGTACCCACTCTTTGAATAAACGGAACAATTTGATGTATCGTAATCTTTCGATAAACTAAACCCATGCACAAAGAGTATTACTGGATAACCGTTTGGCGGTTTTGTCAATGTTGGAATATAGCACGTCGCATCTAAACTATCACTGTGTGTTGTTACGATGAAAAAATCGTAACGGTTTTGAGTGAATGCCGTTTGGAGCAAACACAATAATAATATCGAAGTAAAAATCGTTCGCATCATTTTGCTTATCATTTCAAAAGGATCATTTTTCGAACATCAAAAAATGGGTTTCCTCGCTCATCACTAATAGATATAGTATAGAAGTACACGCCACTTGCAAGCACATGGCCTGAACCTGCGGAAGGATTCCAAACAACCTCTTTGTATCCTGCCTGTTGGATTTCATCAACGAGTGTTGCGACGGTCTGACCGAGAAGATTGAAAATTTTTAAACTAACTTTTGACGTTTTTGGCAAATCAAAAGCAATCGTTGTTGATGGATTAAATGGATTCGGATGGTTTTGGTATAGACGGAATTGAGCCGGTACTCCAACAATATTATTTTTCACGTTCGTTACAGTCCCCGCTGAATAAGTTGTAAGGATAGTACCGCTATTTCCAACTGCGAAACCGAGTGTGTCGCTTATGAATTCCAAACCAAACAGATCATGCGAATCTGCTGTATACTGTGAATACCAATCTCCTCCACTATTTGTTGTGTAGAAAATTTTTCCGCCATCGCATGCAGCATAAAGAGTTGTTGGATTTTTAACAAAAAGATCATTTACTGAAACAGAAGTAGGAATGCTGATATTATTATATAGGTCGGACATCAGCCTTGAAATCACTAATCCGCTATCGCCCACAATCCAATCTGAAGATTCTTTTACAATCACAGATCGTATCTTCCGTGTTGTTCCGAGTGATCCATATTGCCATGTTGCACCTTGATTAGTAGTTGTTAGATAAGTAGCGTCTTCAAAATAAATTGTTAGCTTGTTAACGGCATCGGGGTACGTTGCTACGCCGGCAATATTCAAGAGACTATCGATTATCGTTGGCGTCCAGTTTATTCCACCATCGGTTGTGTGCGATAACAATCCGTTCTCACCGAAAATCCATCCATCAGTTGCAGATCGAAATCTAAAACCATTGATATTCTGTATGATACCAATGTCGATTCTTGTCCAAGTCACGCCGGTATCACTGCTCTTGTAGATAAAACCATTGTCCCCGGCAACGAATATATTATCAATAGACGGAATGCTTACAGATTTCAGTGGAAGGGCAGAGCCAACAAAAATTTCTTGCCAGGAGGCGCCTCCATCAGATGTTTTTAAAACTGTACCTTGTTCTCCCACAACAAAACCATTTAAGCTATTGGCAAATTGAATATCATACCATCGTTGCCAAAAGTTCAATGGTTGGTGGAACCACTTCCGGGTGTATGTTTCGGGCATCATCAGTGCAAAATGTTTTCCTACACCGCATTCATTTTCGGCTATTGAATCAACCGTTACAAAGTTAGCAAAGTAATTAATCTTCGAAGATAGGCAGTTCCAGTAACTTCCATCAAAGACATAACATCGAAGGAATCGCTCGTCCTGTACCCCCGCGCCGACTTCTCGATCAAGCGAGGAAACATCGCTGTACATCCATTGCAATTTTGCGGTGAACCTTGCTGATGATGGGTATGGAATGATTTCAACCCATCGCTTAACAAATTTTTCATCATTTGGATTTGGAATGTTCGGAGGATTTGAATCGGGATGAACTTGCACACGAATGCTGTCCAATCCATACAACTCTTTTAACCACAATGTGGCAATCAGTCTGCCGTCAAATGCAACAAAATGGTACGGTACATCTGTCTGTGAGACCGGAAGGGTTACTCTATTATATTCTCCGCTCGGCGGATTGATGAATGTTTTTTTCAAGTAATTGCGTCGGGCTGTCACATAATACTTTAAAGCCTCCACATGATCATAGAAATCTTGTATCGTTCCCCATTTCTGTTGATCGGGGGAAACATAATTTTCAATCATTGATGCTAAACTATCAATTCGGGGATGGAGGTGTTCTTCGGTGAAAATTGTATTGAGTGCTGTATCCACATGAAGCTTCAATTCTTCCCAAAGTGAAGGTGTCGCCATAAGTCTATCTTTTAAAACATTCGAAGGACCAGACAATGGTGGGAAGGTATATGCGAAACCATCATTTATAAGCGATGCAGGATATGGAATTGCAAGATCACCGCTCCTGCCAAATGATAAATCATAATCCCATGGAATAATCGTCCATTGTTGATTTACTTTTGAGGTATCGCGATACAATAGATAATTTTTATTGTAACTATCGCCCATCATAGTAAGGATATTCCCGCTAAACCAATCTAAAACACTTTGAACATCAAAATACTTATAAACTGTATCACGGAATGAAATATCTGGAGCTGAATTTATTGCATTGATGAGTTGTGCAAGATCAGAGTAATCGCTGGCGTCACCAATTTCCTTATCATAATACATCTTAAGAATACTATCTGTCTGCTCGGTGAGGTCAGCGCTGATGTAAGTATCATTCGCCTCATACATGGGTGCAATTTTACGTCCCCTGTTTTGAAGAAAATACTTATCAATCTTTTCAATGAAAAGATATATCCCCTCTTTTCCATTCATTGAAAAACTTGCATGGTGGGCGCGAGGTGCAAGTTGGTTAAGTTCATTGAAAAGTTCCCACGCAAGTTTCTCGCGTAGAAAAGATTTATCGGTGTACATCGCGTTGAAATTGACGCTTTGCATATTCTGAAACAGGTGAGTCTTAGAAAATTTCACTCTGTAAGATTTCTTAGGATAGTAACGAGTTGAGTGACCTTTAAAACGGATTTGGGCATCGTTCCAGTAATTACCTTGATATTCAAGTGATGCAGGTATAAGTGAATCACTAAAAATATCCCGGGTAAAAAGAAGTTGATAATCATCC
>CAYGZC010000113.1:0-2598 GCA_964354225.1 uncultured Chlorobiaceae bacterium
GACATAATATATTCATTGTCAATCTCTAGCTGATAACCTGATTCTTTCTCGGTAACAATATATGATTTGCGGCAGGTTTGGTAACAATTTCCGCGATTCGCAGAAGCATTATTTTCATGAAGGCTGAGGTAACACTTTCCGGAAACAGCCATGCACAGTGCACCATGAGCAAATATTTCAATCTTTACCAGATCCCCTTTCGGCCCCCGGATATCCAGTTCCCGGATCATTGAGGATATATGTTTTACCTGTTCAAGATTCAGCTCCCTGGCGAGCACCACCACATCAGCCCACTGCGAATAAAATCTGAGAGCTTTTGCATTTGAAATATTAAGCTGCGTTGAAATATGCACCTCAATCCCTGATCTGAATGCATAGTCTATTACCGAAATGTCAGATGCAATTATTGCCGAAATTCCGCTTGAGACTGCTGTATCAATAATCTTTCGCATCTGGCTTATCTCATGGTCATATACCACAACATTTACTGTGAGATAGCTTTTTAATCCGTTTGTTTTGCAGGTTTCAGCAATATTCCGCAGGTCGGTAAGAGTAAAATTATTTGCTGAACCGGCTCTCATATTAAGCTTTTCGGCACCGAAATAAACAGAATCGGCACCTCCCTGAATTGCCGCAGCAAGCGATTCAAAGGATCCTGCAGGAGCCATTATCTCAATATCCTTCCTCTTCATTAAAACTATTATTTATTCATTATTATCCTGATGCAGGATCCTATTTCAACCTCTGAGTGCCTGACATAAATTCGGCCTTTATGAAACTCCTCAACAATCCTTCTGGCAAGGGAAAGACCCAGTCCCCATCCTCTCTGCTTGGTTGTATAACCGGGATTGAAGATCTTTTTGAAAGCTCTCTTCGGAATCCCTTTCCCGGTATCAGAAATATCTATAAGAACATTCTTTTCCGTTTCTGAAATGTTGATCCCAAGCTCACCGTTTCCTTCCATAGCATCTATTGCATTCTTGCAGACATTCTCTATAACCCATTCAAACAGAGCAGCATTGACCGGGACAATAATAACCGTTGATTCATTAAAACCTGAAAGGAATTTGATTTTGGATGATGTTCTTGATCTTAAATAATCAACCGTGCGGGAAATAATTGCAACAATGTTATCATCATTCAGGACAGGCTTAGATCCTATCCTTGAGAATCTCTCTGTTATTTTTTCGAGCCTTTCAACATCAAGAGCGAACTCTTTTGTCAGAGTTACTTCAGGATATTTGTTTTGCAATATCTCAACCCATCCAGCCAGGGAGGATGTTGGCGTCCCCAGCTGATGTGCAGTTTCTCTCGACATGCTGACCCAAACCTGGTTGCTCTCAGCCTTCCTTGATGAGCTGAAAGCAAGATATGCAACAAGAATGAACAGTACAATTATTCCCATCTGGACATATGGATAATAGTTGAGCTGTGTAAGAATTATACTGTCTTTGTAAAAAATCAGATTTGCATGATTTTTCCCAAGGTCAATGATAATTGGATCATTTTTCTTTTTGATTTTGTTAAGCTGTGTTCTAAGATATAAAGGATCGCGTATGCGGATCTCATCAAAATTTCCCGAACTGATAATGCTGTCAGTCTCATCGGTAAGGATGACTGGTATAGTAGTATTGGTTTCAATAATTGAATAGAGAAATTCAATATTCTGGCTGGTATCAGCGAGCGTCAGAAGTCTTGTAGCTTCTGCCCATTGCTCAACTTTCTTCCTTTCTTCTGTTTTTAGGATCCCTACCAGGTACCGGGTATAAACAAGAGATCCAAGACCTGTAAAAATTGCAAACAGGAAAAGGATGAGCATCCATGAGGTCTTATTGCGATAGCCGTTCAATTTTACTGTTTTTTCTTTTTTAATATATTCTTCAGAACGTTATTCTCTTGTGGCTGTTCTTCTTCAGTTTCAACATTTACCGTGTCAGATTCATCCCATGTAATCTTAAATCTGGGTGTGGCGGTTGCGGGTTTTTCAGTAACGGTGGTGTCATCTTTGAACCATCCGTATTCCTCATTCAGGATTGTCTTAAGCGTCTGCCTTTCCGTTCTGATATCACTTTTGATCTCATTTCCTGCGGCCTTTACATCATACCCGACCTTTACATCTTCCCCCTTGTTTTCAATTTTAACAAGCACTGATGTCCTGCCAAGCCCGTCGTCCTTTACGGCTCCAAATTCAGTGGTGTTTGGCCTGGGTTTCTTTACTTTCTTACTGAGAATTTCCGACAGAAGCATCTTTACATGATACTCATAATCGTTGTCAAAGCTGTGCTTACCGTTCACTGACAGATCTGCGGCATTTGATTTAATATCCATCTGCGGAATAAACAGGAAATTATTCCTTATGAAAAAATCATTTTCAAGTTGTTCAAAACGTATGTTCTCAAGTTCAGATAGTTCAATTAATGCCGAAAGCTGTTTTACAGGCTCAAAATCAATAAGTGCACCATCTGTAATAATATATTTTCCTTCACCATTGATCGATTTTATGTCTATTTTCCAGAGGGAATCTGCAGGGAGAAGAAGTGAAAGAGAACCGGTAAGGTTTCCGTTTATATTCTCAGCTTTCAGAAAATCCTGTCCGAA
>CAYGZC010000114.1:0-2701 GCA_964354225.1 uncultured Chlorobiaceae bacterium
GGAAGAGGACTTTCAACAACTGCCGGTGCAATGATATTAATTGGTTGGATATATGTTGTGAGTTGGTTACTTCTTTATTTTATAATTAATAAATTTTCGAAAAAGATCCATCTCTCTACCATCGTAGCCACAATTATTGCACCGTTTTTAATTAAAATAGCACCGGAACCATTGGTAAGTTCAATTCTGTTAACCGAGATAGATAGAACAAACTTAATTTATTTATGTATCGTTTTCGGTTTATTGATTTTAATTCGTCACTATGAACCGATAATTGAGATTTTAAAAACCAATAGAATATCTTCATAGAAAATGAAATCATTCGAAACATCAGAACTAAAAGAAATGTCACGTCAGATTCGCCGAGACGTTGTAAAAATGTTAATGATCTCAAAATCCGGTCATTCCGGTGGACCGCTTGGATTGGCGGATGTCTTCACAAGTCTTTATTTCAACATTATGAAGATTGATCCGAAAAATCCAAAGTGGGAAGAAAGAGATTATTTCTTTCTCTCAGCAGGTCATCTTTGTCCCGTTTGGTATGCGACTCTTGCGCGTCGGGGATACATTCCTTTAAGTGAATTAACAACTCTCCGAAAAATAAATGGACGCTTGCAAGGACATCCGGCCCCTGCTCACACGCACGGTATTCCCGGAATCGAGCTTGCGTCTGGAGCATTAGGTCAAGGTTTGTCGGTTGCAGTTGGTTGTGCGTTGGGTTTAAGACTTAATAATAAACCTAATCGTGTTTACGTTTTATTGGGTGATGGTGAATTAGATGAAGGTCAGATTTGGGAAGCAGCCATGACAGCAGGTCATCATAAAGTTAATAACCTCATCGCAATCGTGGATAGAAATTATTGTCAGATAGATGGACGAACGAATAAAGTGATGGAGCTTGAGCCGCTTGTCGATAAATGGAAAGCATTCAACTGGCACGTACTCGAATGTAATGGAAATGACATTGAGCAGTTCCTCAAAACGATGAATCAAGCGCAGGAATCGAACGGTAAGCCGACTGTAGTACTTGCTCATACATTTATGGGGCAGGGTGTTTCGTTTATGGAAGATGATTACAAATGGCACGGTGTACCTCCGAATGAAGAGCAGGGGAAACAAGCGTTAAGTGAGCTTGCTCCGACAAAATTTGGAGATTTTATTGAGTTTGAATGGGAAAAACAATCGGTCCAAATTGGTGTGAAATAATTATTGATTGATGAAAGTATATTGAATGCCTAAATATCAGATAAAAGAACACAAAGCAACTCGTCTTGGTTTCGGTGAAGCACTCGTTGAGCTTGGACACGAGAATCCAAATGTCGTTGTGCTCGGTGGTGATGTGACAGGATCAGTACGCACCGACTTATTTATGAAAGCATTTCCTGACCGCTTCTTCAGTGTTGGAATTGCTGAACAGGATATGATGGGAACAGCTGCTGGTCTTGTAGTTGCCGGGAAAATTCCTTTTGCATCTGCATATGGTGAGTTCGCAACGGGTCGCCCGTTCGATCAAATACGTCAATCTATTGCTTACAGTCGGCTTTCAGTCAAAATCTGTGCGTCTCATTGCGGTATCACCGTCGGACAAGATGGAGCAACACATCAATCGCTAGAAGACATCGCGATCATGCGAGTGCTTCCGCACATGACGGTTGCTTCGCCATGCGATTATCATCAAGCAAAGAAAATGGTTAAAGCTTCCATCAATTGGAATCATCCAATCTACATCCGATTCTTCAGGGATAATTCACCGGTTTTCACCGATTCCACGTCACCTTTTCAATTTGGTAAAGCAGACACGCTTATTGATGGAAACGATGTTACGGTTATCGCATGTGGCTTGCAAGTTTGGGAAGCAATTCTTGCTGAAGAGATTCTCTTGAAAGAAGGAATCGGTGTTCGTATCATCAACATGCATACAATTAAACCATTGGATGCAGAGGTGATCATCAAGGCAGCGAAGGAAACCGGTGCAATCGTAACCGCGGAAGATCATCAAAAGCATGGTGGACTTGGCAGTGCCATTGCGGAATTTCTTTCACAGAATCTTCCGACTCCGCAGGAGTTTGTTGCAGTGAATGATACATTCGGAGAATCTGGTCTCGGCGAGGAGTTAATGAAAAAATATGGAACCGACAAAGATGCGATCGTAAATGCGGTTCATAAAGTCTTAAAACGAAAGAAAGGCAATTAGTTCGGAAAGGAATTTAATATGAAAAAAAGTTTAATCATTCTCGTTGTGCTAATTCTCCCGTTGCTTGTTGGCTTCGGATTGGGATACGGAATCGGTCATCGATCTCTGTCGAACTCTTCAGAATATCGCAACGCTTTCGACGAACTTTTTTCAACCGCAGGATATCAGACAACCGGGAAAGATGACAGTCTCAATGATCAAATTTCCAATCATCGCCAGAATGCGATCACTCGTGCAGTTGCGATGGCAAGTCCTGCAGTAGTCGGAATCAACGTCACTGAAGTTCGTGAATATACCTATCGTAATCCATGGTCTCAAATGTTCGGTGATGATCCTTTCTTCCGACAATTTTTTGGCGATAGAACCTACAAGCAGGAAATTAAAGGATTGGGATCTGGCTTCCTCATCTCACCAGACGGTTATATCCTCACAAACGATCACGTTGCGGGAAATGCAAAGGAAATTACCATTACACTTACGAACAAAGAAAAGTACAATGCGAAATTA
>CAYGZC010000115.1:0-2152 GCA_964354225.1 uncultured Chlorobiaceae bacterium
GCAAGCAGATTTGTCAGTGCCTGTGCCTGTGGAACTGTGCGGGGAAATCCATCAAGTATAAAACCATTTTTACACTTATCAGATTTTAAGCCATCTTTGATAATACCAATCATTATCTCATCGGATACAAGTTGCCCCGAATCTATTACCTCTTTCGCTTTTTTACCAAGCTCGGTTCCGACAGTAATTGCTTCACGAAGCATGTCGCCTGTGGAAATGTGTGCTATCTTGAACTTTTCCGATAATAATTTTGCCTGTGTGCCTTTACCCACTCCGGGTGGTCCAAAAAGTATCAATCGCATTTATCTTTCCTTCAATGATTGCTTTGTTGTGTCTTCTGAATTTTTTCAACTGCTTCACGGATATCTTTTATTATCCGACTATCGGTTTCTTCTTCTACTCTCTTCTGCAATGTTTCAATCGCTCTCGAATCTCCGATATCCGCTATTGTATCGACGACAGCACGCCGCACATGGAAACTCGGATCCCTCAACATCCTTAAAAGTGAATAGAAAACATCATCCCGTCCCTTCCATGTTGTTGCCAACAGATTTACAGCTTGAATTCGGAGGTTCCTGTCCACGCCATATCTTGTATAAGACATTATTGTATTCAACGCATCTTCATCTTTTATTTCTGATAACAACCTAAGTGCTGTGCTTCGGATGATCTCGTTCCGAGAATCGCGTTTTAAACCTTCGGCACAATAAATTTTCCGATTGATGCTATCTGCTTTTGTCAGTGAACGAAGCGCAGCCGCCATAACCGAGTAACTTGAATCTTTATCGAAAGCATACTTTAATATTCCCAAAACTTTATCACCTCCGAAATTACCCAAAGATGCAATGCATGCCGTTCGAACTCTCGCATCGCGATCACCATAAGTAATAATAATTGTGTCTGCAACAATCGATCTCTTTGAATCACCCAACGCCCATACTGCATCACTGCGCACAGCCCAGAAATTATCTTCCAAAGCAGCTTTTGATAATGCATCAACAACTTTGTTCGAATCTAAACACCATCGCAGCTCATCGATTGCCTGTAATCGATCTACGCCATCGCTTGCATTGCGAAGCTGGAAAATCCATTCATGCAACGACTTCTGAAAATTTACTTTCTTCAGCAACTTACTTCCTTTATCGAATATTATGAGGTCGGGCTGACGATATGCAGGGAAGGAAAATGTCTCTTCAGCATTTGAAATCAGCACACGATGCGTTTCGGGCTCACCGTGGACCCAGACTTCAATATCAACCGGTGTTTTGAAAATTCCGGTAAGCGAATCGACCTTTTGTATCTGCCTGACCGTAAGCTGAACAGTTCGGCTTGTTTGGTCCCACTTTGAGGTGATCTCAAATTTCGGACATCCTGCTTTGTATATCCATTGATCGAAGAACCAGTAAAGGTTATAACCCGTAGCTTCTTCAATTGCCACTTTGAAATAGTTTGTCTCTACAGATTGGAATGCGAATTTCTGGACGTAATGTTTAATTGATTTCCAGAATAGCTCATCCCCAAGATAAAATCGGAGCATATTGAGAACGACTGCACCTTTACCGTAGATTCTGCTATCAAACAAATCCATCGGGTAGATGTAGCGGTTGCATACGGTCGGTCTTCGCCGATTATCCTCATCGACGTTCCTTAAGACGATTTGTTGATCCATGATCTCCTTCGCTGCATCGTCTTTACCAAGATCGTATTCTCTGAACAAATTCTCGAAGTAAGTTGCAAATCCCTCGTTAAGCCAGGCGTGCGACCAATCCTTGCAGGTTATCATATCGCCGAACCATTGGTGGGCAAGCTCGTGGGCTACCAATCCATCGCTTGAGTAATCCAGATGCGCTCTCGAATCGTGAATAGTATTATCAGTGAGAGTTACGGCACCCACATTTTCTTGTCCACCATAGATGAAATCCTCGACGACTGTCTGAGCAAACTTTTCCCATGGGTATGGATAGCCAGTTCTCGCCGAAAAAAAGTCAATCATCTTCGGCGTTTTAATAAATGATAACATTGCATCCGACTGTTGATGCTTGTAAACATAATAACTCAGCGGAATATTGTCCCACGAATCTTTCACTTCAACGTATTCTCCGACTACGAGCGAGATCAAATACGAGACGTGCGGTTTACTCTCGAACCAATG
>CAYGZC010000116.1:0-6512 GCA_964354225.1 uncultured Chlorobiaceae bacterium
GAACGCGCCGCAGTTTGTTTTAACGTTATCAGAAAGTTTAGACACATCCACGTCCGGTACTTTTCGCTCCATCACATATTGCACAACAGTGCTTCGTGCTATCGCAAGTAAATCTTTTTTATCCTTTTCACTTAGACTGAATTGAGCTTTCGTTTTCTTTTCTTTAAATGAAATCGCGATAGCATTATATCCAACAACTCTCGATTTGTCTCCATATTCAGTATCCCCCGAATTTTTATACTGAATGTGTGTGTAAAAAACATCCGGATTATTTTGAGTGATGTAAAGAAGCGTTAGTACAGACGTCCAGCCGCATAGACTTGTTGCCAAGTTTGGAATTCCTTCTCTCTCATTTTCATTCAGGGTCGAAAGTAACTTCTCTGGAGAATTGGACATAATAGCATTTGCTGTCGCCTTATCAGCTTCTACTGCATCGTCATATAAAGGATAATGTGAAAAATCAGTACTTATAATGAATAGATTTTTCGAGCCGAAATACGGCCTGAGCGCCTCGGCGATTTTCTTACACATCTCAGGCGACTGCGTACCTAAAACGATTGGAACAATCTGGAAATCTTTTTTCATTTTGTACTGCAAGAAAGGCAATTGTACTTCTAAGCTGTGTTCACGTGCATGTGCGTCGGTTCTATTTGAAAAGAAATCATGCTTCTTAATCAACTGCTCGGAAAGCTGCTTATTCACTTTTACATTCCCAAAAGGAGTAATAAAATCGCCCTGATTGTATATTGAAGCTCCTTCAAAACTAATATGATGACTTGAACCGATGATAAAAATGTTGTCGTAACCCTTCTTCGAATCGATCTGATTGAAACCGGAAGCGGCAACTTCGCCGGAATAAACATAACCAGCATGTGGAACAATAACGGCAATAACATTTTGAAGATTCTTTGTGGGTTCTGCCTTCGAGAATAATGTTTTTAAAGTTGATTTTAATTCAGTTGGATCGGCTGGATAGAACTGACCGGCAACGGCGGGCTGCCTATCGACTTGATTCATCTGCGATTGACAGTTTAAAAGAGTTAGCAGAATAGCTATTATCAAGATCGAATTGAATCTTAACTTTTTCATAACTCTACCCTTTCGGAAATTTGATAAGGATAAAATAATAAAATGAAAAGCACAAAACAAGAGATTGAGTTTACTCTCCCTCTGTTACCTTTTTAAGCTCTCTAACTTTCATATAAAATTCACCGAGGTTCATTTCCTTCAAAAAGATCATTCCCCGTGCAGCTCGGAGACGGGGATGGGAATTTTTTAAAAAGTACTCGTTAGCCAAGCAGGTTTTGATCATTAAATACTGGTCAACCTGAATTTTTTGTGCAAGCTCGGAGAATGGTCCATCATGATCATAACCGGGAAATGATGCAGCCCGCTGCGAGCCGAAACAGTTCATGAAAGCAGTGTGCAGAAGCGAAATTGAATTTAATGAAACAGGAATTATCAAGTCTGCCTCGGATGGATCAAAGCGATACCATACATTCCTGTATCCCCAAACTTTGATATGCGAATTTCCACTTTCCTTCTCGTACATGTTCAGCGCACCCGCGACTGACTGCAGAGCTTTGTAATGTGTGTCGGGTCCGCTTCCTTCGGGATCTAATGCAACAGTGACAATATCCGGTTTTAATTTTTTAACAAGATTGTAAATCGGAATCACATCACGATCGATTTCCGGCTCCTGTGCAAAGATATCGCCAGTGTAAAATCCGAGACGGAGAGGAAAAATTGATGTAGTTTCTATTCCGAAATATGCCCAGAGAAGCTCCACTTCCCATTCGCGCAGCATTCCTTTCAGTGTCTGCATGTCGGGCGGATCTTTTGCACCGGGATACTGTGTGTTAAAGTATTGGTGGAGCTCATTGATACGAAGTTTTATCGTGAGTAAATCGTTCGAGCAGTAGACATCAAACATGTTCCGTAAAAATCGACATGCCTCGGCTTTATCTCTTTTATCACGATTATTTTCAGCAACACCGTCAAGGAACATGTAAACATCCGCCTGCCTGTTGATGGTACTCTTGGGATCGAAATATCCCTCATTAAGCATCGATGAGAATGTTCCGTTCTTCAAATAAATTTCAACATTTCTCACGATAGAAAGCACATAAGCATTCGTCACCGATGTAAATCCGGAAGTGAGATTAGCAAAGTAATGAACGTTGCTTGCATCTCTAACAAGATGATAGATATGTGCAAGATATGACAGCATGATATCATCGTGATGAGGCTCGGTGTGAAGGAAGGTGGTTTGAGAGACGTGTTTCAATCCTTTCTGAATCTTCGAAACAATTCTTTGATGTGTTTCGGAAGCAAGTGTCGAGGAAGAACAACCTGCTTTCTTCAAGACTGTAGATGTAAACCGATTTTCTTTAAAATCATGTTCGGTTAAGGTTAATATAGACTTATTCTTTAAAAGCGATAGTGAAACAACAATTCGATCGATCTCTTCCTCACAGCATCTATCGAGGTTATTAAAGTCATGATATAAACGCTCGACAAGTTTATTACATGCACCTTTGGTGAGATAGAATCTGGCATTAGGTACATCCTGAAGAACAGATGCAGGGTACTGGGGACTGCGCGTTTCTTGAATTGCATGTGCAACAACATCGGCTTTCGCTTCACCGGCTGCCATGATTATTGCTGTGACAGTGGGATTGTATGTTATCGTAGCCAGCCCGATTGTAATGACGAGTCGATTGCGTGAAACTTCGATCCCGCCTAAATCTGTTGCGGCAGCAGCCTGGGTCTCATAATTTGTTGCCGTCAAACGGGTTACAGAATGAATGCTTGAGCCGCGAACATTGAAAGCGATATGTCCGTCTGGACCGATACCCCCGAGAAAGAAACCGATGCCGCTAAGTTCACGGATCTTTGTCTCAAACTCCATGCAAAACTCATCAACGCGGTTGATGACATCGCGCTGCAATCGCTCCATTTCGCTCGAAGTCTTCCTAACGCGGAGCGTAAGGTCAACTATGTTGTTTGGGAATATTTCCTCCAGCGTTTTTCCATTTTGCACGCCGAGTGAAGTTGCATCAATAAGAAGAGCTTTCTCCTTTGATAAACCGAATCCTTTTATATAGAATTCATTAACGTAATGGAAAAAACTGTTGTGCTGCCATGCATTCATGGGATAGAACTCATCGATCTGCGTAAAAATCAGACTCTTCATATCAGGACCATTAGAACCATCTATACCATATACTTCCAGAATCTCTTGAATCTGTTTTGTATCCCACTTCGACAAAATCCGCTGAACCCATTTAATGAAATATTCAGGCGTCTTTCCAGTTGGTAACGCAACCACACCGCCCGGATTTTTCTGTACCCACTCTATGAATCGAAGCGCAGTGAATTTTCCAAGCAACGGATAATTATCAAGTTCGATTACTATAATTTTCTCTGTGGGTGGATAAATCGCCTTATGTTTACCTTGATGTAGTCCGTATTCTTCAACAGTCGATGATGCATTATATATTCGTGTATTCATATCATTCTATAATATGGAATGAACTATATAATACTTTGCATACTTGTTTGTCGCTTAAACATTAACATCATAAAATCTCTTTTATCGGATTGGATGAACTGGGCGATTGGATGTAATTGCTCGTGCGAGCTTCGAACTATTTTATTCTTAGCATCATAGATAAAGTAAAATCGACTAATATTTTCATTTTTGAGGAACGAGATAAACTCTTGCGGTGTAAGCTGTAATAGGTTAACGCCTTTTGCCATGAAATTCTCCGGTAATTTTGTAGTGCGATATTGTTTGACCGATCATACTCTACTTATTAAACAAATTCTCGATTATTCCTAACTTATTGATCTGTTCGGATGTTTTGTACACCATTTCCTTTCCATCAGCCGTTGTGCGTATATGGAAACTAAGTGTATCAATCCCTTGAACATTTACATTCATTTTCTCCATCTTCCAGGTGTGGAAGGAAACACGGTAAATATCAAACTTCACTCGACCATATAAAGCATCATAGTTTGCTACAACGAACGTTGGTAATTTATATGAATACTTCAAGCCACTCCCATCCCACTCTTCATAACGACACACCTTGACGGAATCAAAACTCTCAGGTATTCCATAGCGAATTTCAGATTGATTTCTCCACACTACTGCTTTAGCGGCACCCTTATGGAGATCGAAACAACGGACATATTGTCCGTTACAAATCGTGCGGCCGTATATAGAGTCATTTGAGAATGGATGCGGCCGTCTTCCATCGAGGTATCCTCGCCATTGACGTAATCCAGAACTATCATAAAACTCCATTTCGAGTGTAACTGAATCTACCCATGATTGATTCCATCCATAAAATACACATCGCGGGATATCAAGTTTATGTGGATTAATGACGTACACTTTAAAGGAATCATTCGGTTCGTACCTACTACGAGCATAGTACGAAATCATTTTTCCATCAGGAGACCAACGCGGATTAAAACAAACTACCTCTCCGGAGGTTATTTGTCATAAATTTGAACCCTCCCGATCCATGATAAATAACTGACCCGTTGCAGTACCAGCCCAATTCAGGGGCACACCAGCCATTCTCATGCCTACGCTGATAAACTTTCCATCTGGAGAAATATCTGGAAATTCAAAATGTTGATCAGTAGAAAATACTTCTTCCCGCCGCATCGATCCATCTAAACTAGCTAACCACAAATGTCCCATTGCTCTTGTTTGGACAAAGAGAAGTGTTTTGCCATCATTTGAGACGATTGGATAATCAACATTACCCATCCCTTTAGTTATTTGTAATGGCGTTCCCCCCGAGGGCGAGATCATCCAGAGATTCATTTCATCACCCACCGAGGATGAATAAATAAGTTGATTGTTTGCTGCCCAGCATATTTCATTCTTTGTAGTTTTATCCGATGAAACAGGATACTCAATACCCGTTGCCAGATCGTGAATAACGATTTCACAGTGCCGCTGTGTAAGCTGTCGTACCCAGGCAACTGAGCCCCCATCTGGTGACCATGCGAAAGCGAAAACAAAGCTCCCCGCGGCTACAGTATCAATAAATTCCCTTCGGGGGTTGGTACCGTCAGAATTCATTGTCCAAAATTCAGGGTGTAGTTTATTTTCTTCGTATGGCACATACCCGATTCTGCTCTCATCGGGAGACCACTTCGGTGTGCATCCAACGCCGATCTTCTTGCTTGTACCTCCAACAAGCGGCACAACACAAATTTCAGAAATGCCTCCAAAGAATCGTTGATACACTATTCTTTCACTTTTAGGTGAGATGTTCGGAGCGACCACGGATTCAGACGAATCTTGTGTCAAACGTCGTACTTCACCACCCGTCGAAGATAAGATGTACAAGTCTGATTTATTACTTTTATCTCTCGCTCCAAACACTATCCATTTCCCATTGGGAGATATTCCAGGCATCCCAAAAGAAGCAAAAGGAGTTTGTATCCAGCGTTGAGTAAAACCAGGATTTATCTCCGTACCTTTAGTGAAGAAGAAGAGATAACCTGCGAGACAAAGTAGAACGAGCGCCACTGCCGAAACTAGAATTTTGTTTCTACGGCCCGATTGTTTTCTTCTCTTAGCTGTTACTGGTTGATATCCCATCCTTGATGTATCTTTCTTCAATCTCCTTAAATCAATCAGCATATCTTCCGCATATTTGTACCGCTCTTTCGGATCTTTTTCCAATGCTCGTCGGATAATATGAACAAGCTCAGGCGATGCACCCGGAACAATAGTTTGTATTAGTTCAGGTTCCACATTCACAACTGAGTACAATATCGCCGCCTCGTGCTCTCCCCTGAACGGGAGCTTTCCCGTCACCATTTCATATAACACCACACCCAGTGACCAAAGATCAGTACGATGATCTACAGATTCTCCGCGTGCCTGTTCTGGTGACATGTATGATGCAGTACCTACTGTTGTGCCTGTTCTTGTGAGCTTGCTCAGTCCCTTCTTCCGTGCTAAACCGAAGTCGAGGATTTTTACTTGTCCCTTGTCCGTTACGATAATGTTACTGCTCTTTATATCCCGATGCACGATACCCTTTTCATGTGCTACCTGCAATCCCTCTCCGATTTGAATCGCAATCCAAATTGCTTCGGCTACATCGAGACGTCCTTTCTCGATTTTTTTACTTACAGATGTACCTTCATAGTAACCCATCACGATGAACTGCTGTCCATCGGCAGTTTCGTTTACCTCATGGATTGTACAGATATTTGGATGATCGAGTGCAGAGGCAGCTTTTGCTTCATGTATGAAGCGATTGCGCTCTTCGTCTGATTGAGAGATATCGCGAGGTAAGAATTTTAGTGCGACATCACGGTCAAGCTTGGTATCGTGGGCTTTGTAAACAACGCCCATCCCACCTTCACCCAATTTTTCTAGAATTTTATAATGGGATATAGTCTGCCCGATCATAAGCCACACCTCCCGCTTCCGCTTCGCTCCAGCGGGATCCTCAAAACTTCAACTACTCGTT